>URFF01000023.1 GCA_900546995.1 uncultured Sutterella sp. | reverse complement strand
TGCCCACCACAGCTTCTTTTGCGAAGATGCCGGTGAAGATGCCGACAGCGGCCGGCCAGTTTTCTTCTTGAACACCCATCGGCTCGAAGATCGGAACGATCGTTTGACCGATTTGCGACAACACGGACTTTTCACTGTCTTCGTTACCGAAGGAGCCGTCGGTGCCCATGGAATTCAAGAACGACAAGCAGGCAACGATCACCACAATCACCTTACCGGCGCGGAACATAAAGGTCCGCACGCGATCCCAGGTGCGGATCATCACGCCTTTTAAGGTCGGGATGTGATAAGGCGGAATTTCCATCACGAAGGCGCCCGCGGCACCCGGAAGGGCGGTTCGCTTTAAAAGGAAGCCCGTGACAATGGCCGCGATGATCCCGATGATATAAAGGCCGAAAACGAGGTTTTGGCCGTTTGTCGGGAAAAACGCGGTGGCAAACAACACGTAAACCGGTAAGCGGGCGCCGCAGCTCATGAACGGAGCCATCATCACGGTGATGATACGGTCGCTTGCCCGATCCATCGTGCGCGTTGCCATAATTGCTGGCACGTTGCAACCGAAGCCGACAATCAACGGGACGAAGGCCTTACCCGGCAAACCGAGGTATCGCATTAAACGGTCCATCACAAAAGCGGCTCGGGCCATGTAACCGGATTCTTCCAACACGGCAAGGAACAAGAACATGAAGAAGACAACCGGAATGAAGGTTGAGATGGTTTGCAAACCACCGCCAATGCCGTTAGAGAGAAAAACGGTGAGCCATTCGGGGCAGCCGATGCCGGAAAGCAATTCGCCTAGGCCGTCAACGAAGATGCCGCCAATCAAAATATCAAAGAAGTCAATGAACGCGGCGCCCAAATTTTGCGTGAAAAGGAACATCACGTACATGATGAGAAGGAAAATGGGTAGCCCCATCCAGCGATTAAGCACGACGCGGTCAATACGATCGGTAAGCGTGCCCGTGGCATCTCCTTCGTGAACGAGCGCTTTTTCAACCACTTGGGCCACGAATTCGTAGCGGGCGTTTGCGATCGCGATATCTGCGTCGCCGTTATAAGCCTGTGTGGTGTGTTCAACAATTTGATTGATGCGCTTAAGATCAGCCCCCGGGAATTTGTCATCCAAACCCGGCGCCTGTTCCAAAAATTGTGTGGCAAACCACGGAGCGCGCTTTTGATCGACTCTCGCCAAAATGTCGGTGATTTCAGAAATTGCTCGAGAAAGCGTTGCATCAAACGTGGTTTTGTGAGCGGGCTTAAACGGGCGATCAAGCATCTTGGCAACGAGTTTTTTAAGCTCTTTGATGCCTTTGTCGCGAGAGGCGATGATACCGACCACCGGGCAGCCTAATTTTTCCTGTAATAAATCTAGATCAAGGCGAATCTTATGCTGTTTGGCAATGTCAAGCATATTGACCACAACCACCATTGGGATATTCAATTCGAGCAATTGGGTGGTGAGGTAGAGGTTGCGCTCGAGGTTAGCCGCATCAACGATGTTGATAACCATTTCGCTTTGGCCGGACAATAAATAGTCGCGGGCGACGATTTCGTCTTCCCCCGCAACCGAGGTCGGCGTGACCGAGTAAATACCCGGTAAGTCAACGAGTTCAATGTCATGGTTCTCAATACTGAGGTCCCCCGTCTTTTTATCCACGGTGACGCCCGGCCAGTTGCCAACGCGTTGTTTGGAACCGGTCAATGCATTAAACAGTGTGGTCTTACCGCAATTCGGATTACCGATAAGACTGACAATACGTTTACTCATTTCGGAGAGTCCTTTTAAAAAACCGGTTATTGAATGGGTTCAATTTCAAGAATTTCGGCTTCGTCGCGTCTGACCGAAATCGCGCTACCACGAACGCGTAATTCGATCGGGTCGCCTAAGGGAGCCACGCGAAGCACTTCAAAGGTGGCGCCGGGTGTTGCGCCGAGCATCACCAGGCGACGGCGGTATTCAGGTTGACCACTTTTCAGGCCTTTGATGCGCCCTTTGGAGCCGATCGGCATATCTTTCAGTTGCATAACAAAATCCTTTTAAAATTCTTAAACAACGTAAATTTTTTGAGCGGTTTGATAATTCACACCGATGCGGCCGTCACCGATGGCAAGCAGTAGCGGCGCATTGGGCGCCGATTGCAGTACTTTGATGGTGGCTCCGCAATAAAGCCCAAGTTGCGTGAGACGTGTTTGTTCTTGGGCATCCAGTTTTAGGCGCACAACCGTGGCTTCGGTCATGACTTCCAGTTGTGTTAACGGACGAATTTGTGACATAGACGGTTTCATAGGAAACGAAAAAAGCACAATGGGTAACAATTGTGAGAATAGTAATAGGAATAGTTCTCGTTTGCAACTTATTGTTGAGTGCGTCAGGATTGTTTGATTTAAAACAATAAATAGTGATTTCTTAAATAAATTATTGAAAATCAATGAAATATCAAATTGTCCCATCCGAGAAAACCATATCGTTTTCTGTCAATATAGATCGGAAAACATTGGTAAGTGATAATAATTATTTGAAAAATATCATTTTTTATAAATGATTCTTGGCTCTAGGTTGTTTTGATTAATCAGATAACTCTTTGTTTGTTTGGAAAGAAAAATAGGTGAATTCAAGTTGAAAAAAATTTTAGTTAAGAATAAATTTTAAAAACGAGAATCATTCTCATAATTGGAGATAAAAATGCAAAAATCACTTTTAGCTTGCGCAATGCTTTCGGCTTTTGCCATGGCCGGTGCTGCTCAGGCTGCCTCTGTTGAACTCTATGGTACGGTGGATACGGGCTTGCTCTACACCCACGAATCGGTGGATGCTGATATCAACGGTACGAACGTGATTAACGAAGACGATGATCGTTGGGGGATGGAATCTGGCATCGGGACTTCTAGCGTGATCGGTGTGCGTGGCACGGAAGAAATTACCGATGGCTTGTCCGTGAGCTTTGTTTTGGAGCATAGCTTTGCATCCGACTCCGGTGCGAGCGATGATGATTCCCATTTCTTTGATAAAGAGTCTCAGGTGAGCATTTCGGGCTCGGCCGGTACCTTGTCAATGGGGCGTATGGGTGCGTTGACCGCCGGTGAAGGGACCTATGACCTCTTTATGGCAACGGGTGACGCGATGGACGGTGGTTACGTTGATTACATCGGCGCAGGCTACTGGATGGACCGTGGCATCTATGACAATACCGTAACGTATCAATCCCCGGAATTTGCGGGCTTTACGCTCTACGCTCAATATTCTTTAGGTGTTGAAGGGGACGATTCCGTACCTTCTCGTGACAAGACCCGTTACGGTGCGATTGGTTTGGGCTATACCGCTGGTAACTTCTCGTTGGCTGTGGTGGGCGACACGATCTTTAAGAATCGCAACATCGGTGATGCTTATCGCGGTGATGCGATCGATGATGCGATGTCCATTAGCGTCGGTATGAATTACGATTTCGGTATTGCCAAACCCTTCATTGGTTTCCAATACGGCAAGCACGAAGAAACGATTGGCGGCCATGACTTTTCCAATGACATTGAATTTCCAGAGACAGCAGGCACTTACGGCGACTTTGATGGTTATGCCGTGGCGGTCGGTTCCGCTTTCCCTGTGATGGGCGGCGAATTACAAGTGAGTGTCTACTATGCGGACGGTGATGGTGCGCTCTACGACTTTGACGGCGATTTGACGAGCTCTGTCAAGGCTGACGTGACCCGTTACGGTGTGGGTGTATTCCACAATTATGAATTAAGTAAACGCACGAGCCTGTATGGCGCTGTGGGTTATGATCATCAAAAAGTGGACTATACGCTTGACGCTGATCAAATTAATGTGGAGCGCGATGGGGTTCAAGTGGGCGTCGGTATCACGCACAACTTTTAATCTGTTCTTTGGTTAGCTACCTTTTAGGCCGAAATCTAATCGGATTTCGGCCTTTAATTTGCGTTACTTTTTGATGATCGGCGATTGACCGGCAATGTGCAATTCCCCGTTGATGCGGACATCGCGAATGGCGTAGGGGATTGAGATGTTTTCGGCGTTAAAGCGCGCGAGAACCGCCTTCATAATGTTGGACTTCAAGACAGACGTGCCTTTTTCCGGGTCCTGGACCCAGAAACTCACACGCAAATCGATACCGTCGGCGCCGAAATTACTGATAACAGCCCAAGGTGCCGGTTTTTTGAGAATTCGCTTTTGTTCGCCGACGATTTCCAGCAGAATCGCTTGTGCGCGGCTCACATCACATTCATAACCGATACTGACATTGACTGAGTGAACAACGGCTTTTTCCGTGCGAGAGAGGTTTTTAACGGTGCCAGTCACAAAGTTTTCATTCGGGATGATCATTTCTTCGCCCGCCATGCTCTGAATCACGGAGTAGCGGGTGTTAATTTGGGTGACGGTACCGGAAAAGCCAGCGACTTCCACCAAATCGCCGATTTTTACCGAGCGGTCAAACAAAATGATAAAGCCGGAGATGTAATTTGAAGCAATTTTTTGTAGTCCGAAGCCCAGGCCGACGCCGACCGCGCCACCGAAGACGCTTAACACGGTTAAATTGAGTCCTACCGAGGCTAACGAGACGAGGATCGCGATCGTGAAAAAGGCAATCGTTGCCAGACGCGAGAGCACAATTTTGAGGTTGGCATCAATATCGGGCGCACTGTTAATCATGGTTTCACATTGCTCGGAGAGCCAGTTGGCAATGGCCATCGCCAATAGCACCGTGATGAGTCCGACCAGAATAGACCAAATCGACAAAGAACTGGATCCGATCGGTAGCGTGATGCTTTCCATGATGTGGACAATGACCGGAAGCACACCCAGAATATTGAGGATCGCCAAGATCCAGAAAACGGTATAGAAAAAGCGCTTCAGTTGTGTGGAAATGTGGCGTTTGGCAAAGAGTACCACGATGAATTCTACAATGAGCACGAGAATTGCCCACATGAAAAAGACTTGGTTGGCTAGCCTTGCAAGCGTCAGCTTGTCGTTTTCCTGCACCAACCCCAGTTGCTGCATGAACCAAATCCCCAAAAAGAGGAAAAAGGAGGCAAAAACCGAGAAAAGCAGTTTCTTACTTAATGTGAGGGCGAATATGGCTAGGCGTCCTCGAAGGGTTTCAGAGGAGAAGTGCTCCGCGCGCAGCGCCAATTTTTTCCCAAAAAAGCCCGCGAGAACGATTGCGAGCGCAACCGCTAAAAGAACGGAAGAGACTTGGGTCCAAAAGCTCGTTTCGGTGAGTTCTGTTGAGAAAAAGTAAACGATGTCATCGAGCAGCTCTCGTGTAAAAGATAAGCTTGTGTCGGTCACGTTGTTTGTAGCAGGCATTTTTTTCACCCAATATTCGTAACGTTTGTAGTTTAGCCTAAAAAGAAGCCCGCTATTGAGAAGCGGGCATCCTCCAGGTTAAAAACGAGTTAGTGCTTTAACAATGTTCTACTTAAGAATTGGTCCAAGATTCTGTAATGATCCGCCGTTTCAGGTGCTTGAGGATTTAAGTAATACTGGGCGTGTGACATGGCCTCATAGACAACCAATTCCGCGTGAACATTTTCCATGAGTAAGCGTTTGTGCATGCGAACGGTGTTACTTAAGAAAAGATCACGTGTGCCGGAAATCAAAAGCGTTGCCGGAAATTGTTTTAAGTCTTCAGCCTTCGCATAGACAGGAGAAATCAGTGGGTCTTTTAAATCATGCCCATTGGCATAGACCGTTGCCGCATAGCGAATCAGCGCGTCATAGGTTGTTAAGATGTTATCGACCTTTTCGTTGGTGACATAGGTGTCGCCAATTTTGTTAATGTCCGCCCAGGGGGTGCCTGAAATGAGTGCAGCAGGTTGGGCGAGCTTTGCCTGCGCGGCTTGAAGTGCCAAAATGAGCGTCATGGCACCGCCCGTTGAGGTGCCGTAAACGGCGATATTTTGTGCGCCGTATGTTTTAACGAGTTCACGATACACGGTAAAGGCATCATCAATGGCGGCTGGGAAGGGATATTCAGGTGCCATGCGGTAGTCAACACTGACAACCCGATACCCGTGGTCGGCCGCAAGCGGTAGCGCTTCAGAAATCTGCCCGACACCGTGCCCTAAAATGTAACCACCTCCGTGGATGTAATAGATCACTTTGTCAGACTTCGTCTTATCGATTTTCTGAGGCGTTAACGTAAAAACGGGGACACCAGCCAGTTGATGCTCCGAGACAGTGACCTGACTGGCTTTTGCCGCTGCTAAGGCCGCTTTCCCGCTTTCCTGAGCATAATTTTTAGCGATGGTTTGCCACTCTTCGGTGCTTTTCGGATTGTTTAACCAAAGAGCGGCCGAAGGGGCATTGACTGACACGGCCAATTGTTCGCTCACGGTGCTTGGCGCCGGATAATGCTCAGGGTGAGCATAGCTTAGACCGGTAAAGGCCAGTGTAGAGATAATTAAAAAACTGATAAGCGGTTTGCGCATAGCGGAGATCCTCCTGTTAAGCTGACATTTTAAGGTGCCGTAGGATTTGCCAATAGATCGTTTCTTGCAAAAAAGCGAACGATCTTGCTCTAATCCGTAGCTTTTTGGCTATTGAAATGAGTCCCTAAAATCAATTCTTCTCTGTATCATGAAGGCGATTGTTTTTACCAATAAACGAGAGTGACCTTTTCAATAGGATTTACGGACCATGAATAATCTTGACAGTATTATGAAGCCACGCGCGATCGCGGTGATCGGCGCATCCACTCGAGCCCATACGATCGGTTCTGACATCATGAAGCGTCTGCAGGAATATGGGTTTACCGGTGCAATTTATCCGGTCAACCCCAAGGGCGGCGTCATTGAGGGCCTTCAAGCTTACACAAGTATCTTGGATGTCCCGGGCGAAGTGGATTTGGCAATTATTGTGGTCAATGCAAAGTTCGTACTCTCAACCATTGATCAATGCCATCAAAAGGGTGTTGGCGGCTTGTGCGTGATTTCAGCCGGTTTCAAGGAAACCGGAAAAGAAGGCGCGGAGCTAGAGAAAGCACTTTTGGAAAAAGTGCGTGCCTACGGCATGCGCTGCGTGGGTCCGAATTGCTTAGGCGTTGTCAATACGCATCCTTCAATTCGTATGGACGGCTGCTTTGCTGAAAGCTTGCCTCAGCGTGGTGGAATTGGTTTCGTATCCCAATCGGGCGCATTGGGTGGCGGCATCTTAAATATTTTAAAAGACTTGAATTTGGGTTTTGCACAATTTATTTCCATTGGTAATCAAGCCGATGTGAATGCGGAAAACGCCATGCAGTATTGGGAAAATGAAGACGATGTGAAGCAAATTCTGCTTTACATGGAATCCATTCAGAACCCGGCTAATTTCCGAGAACTGGCAACACGCATTTCAAAGAAAAAACCGATTTTGGCTTTGAAGGCCGGGCGTTCCGCTGCGGGGGCAAGTGCCGCCTCTTCACACACAGGGTCGCTTGCCGGCGCGGATAAAGCGGCTAATGCTTTGTTACGTCAATCCGGTGTTATCCGTGAATATTCGTTAGAAAACCTTTTTGCGACGGCCAAAGTTTTTGATAACTGCCCGATTCCTAAGGGCGATCGCGTCGCCATCATCACCAATTCGGGTGGCCCCGGCATTATGGCGACCGACGCCGTCTCCGAATATGGCATGAAGATGGCTCAATTGTCTGAAGAGACAAAAGAAAAGCTTCGCAGTTTCTTGCCGGCAGCCGCTTCGGTGAAAAATCCGGTCGACATGATTGCCTCGGCGCCGATTGAGCATTACAAGCAAACGCTTGAAACGGTGCTTGCCGATGAGGCCGTCAACATGGTGGTCGTGATTTATCTACCGTTCTTGGGTCTCAAAGACATTGACGTGGCAAACGCTGTCATGGAAATCAAAGCCAAGCATCCCGAAAAACCGATTGTCGGGGTTTTCATGACCACGAGCGAATTCTTTGCCAAGCTTTCCGATATGCAAGTCAATGTGCCGTTCTTTATGTATGCCGAACAAGCCGTTGACGGTTTGAATCGCTTAAATGAACAGCGCTTGTGGATTGAAAAACCGATGGGCAAGGTGGTGAATTTCACCGTGAATCGTGAACGCGCCCGTTCGATTATGCAGGCAAGCTTGGCGGATGGTCGCGCGCAGTTAACAACGCGCGAAAGTATTGATGTGCTCGATGCCTATGGGATTCGCGTCTGTCGTTCAGGTTTCGCAACCAGTGAGGATGAAGCGGTCGCTCTCGCGGACCAAATCGGCTATCCCGTTGTGATGAAGATGACTTCAAAGACCACCTCCCACAAGACCGACGTGGGTGGCGTGCGAGTCAATATTCAAAGTGCGGACGAATTACGTAGCCAATACCGTGACCTCATCGAAAAGCTTCGTGAACGCAATCTCTTGGATGGCCTTGAAGGCGTCATCATTCAGGAAATGGTCAAGGGCTCTCGCGAGATGGTTTGCGGGGTGGCGACGGATCCTCAGTATGGCCACATGATGATGTTTGGTTTGGGCGGCGTCTTCATTGAAGTCATGAAAGACGTGACTTTCCGCATGGCACCTTTAACCGATATCGATGCCCATGAAATGATTCGTGGCGTGAAGGCCTATAAATTGCTCGAAGGGGCTCGTGGTACCACGCCGGCACAGCTGGATCAGTTGGAAGATGTGCTTTTGCGGTTATCGCAATTGGTGACGGATTTCCCGGAAATCGAGGAATTGGATATCAACCCGCTCATTATCAGTGAGAAAAACGGTGAGGGGATTGCCGTTGACGGCCGTATTAAGTTAAAGGCCTAATCTAGAATATCAATTAGCACACTAGTCTTAGCCTGAAATGTTCTGATTTTAGGCTAAGACTTTTTCAGTGCTACGAGATTTGTCGCCAGGCGACAAAACGACGGTTTTCGCCACTGAAAACAAGAGCAACTCGAAGAAGTTCCTCGTTGGGTTGTTTGCAGGCGTTTTGGCGAGCTTGAATTTGGTTTTGAGCTTCTTTTAAAAGTAAATCCGCCTCGCGATCATCTTTGGCGTACTTGAATTCAAAGACCCAGTGTCGGTTGCCGGCATGCATTTCCATGTCACTCCGTCCAAGTGCGTTATGCACTTCAACTTGTGGCATCATGGCAGCGCCAATTAACAAGACTTGTAAGTAAGCTCTGCAACTTGCCTCGTTGAAAATCGGATAGTGTTGGCAATCAATTGCGGCAACAGCTCGATTAAAGCAGTCAATAACGTCCTCTGTGCTGCCTTTGGCCATAATATCGGATATGGTGGTATCGTGTGCTTGTTCCAGTAACTTTCCTTTTAACAATTCATCGGAATACAACTGAGCAATTGTCAGAGAAACTTCTTGGTTGGGGTAGCCTAAAACCACATAGTCATTTGGCATGACAGACCGAATCGTTAAGTAGCCAGCTTGAGTTAATAGCACATCCAATCGAATTTCGTCGTATTGACAAGAAGCATTGAGGTCTGAAAGACGGACAACTTTGTTTTCTGAGTAACTAATCGGCTGCGACAAAGCGTGTTTGCTCAAGTATTTCATTAAAACGGTAGGCTGACCGCCGCTTGTGTACCAATAATTTTGAAAACCCTTTTTGGGTCGGTTTAAGAAATTCAGTACGGAACAAGGACAATAGACGCTGGTTGAGGCTTCTTCGTCAAAGCAGAAGCCGTTGTAATTTTTTCTTAACTGATCAACTAGTTGCCCTTTATTTATCGATAAAGCATCGGCTGCCTTGGATAAATACGCAGCAAAGTAGTGCTTAATTTCTTCTTCCGTGTAACCGAGCAACGTTCCATAATCAGCATCCAAAGATATATCCTGCATATTGTTGAATGCAGAGAAAATACTTGTATTACTGAATTTTGTGATACCCGTCATGAAAAAAAAGCGTTGACAGCCCTCATTGGACTTCAGTGTCAAAAAAAGTCGGCCCAGTATGGTTCGAACTTCTTCAAATATCTCGGGCTTGTCTAAACAAGCGGTTAAGGGGGCATCATATTCGTCAATTAAAATGACAAGGCTACTCGGTGTAAGTGCTTTAAACCAGGCGGATAACTGAAAAATGCTGTCGTCAATACCTGTCGGATCATAGTTAAATCCGACGGATTTAAAATTCAGAGTCAAAAAGTTGTGTAAGGTTCTTTTAAACTCTTCAATAGTCAAAAACTCTTTAAGCTCGGAAAAATCCAATCGAACGACAGGATAGGTCTTGTCCCGCCAAAGGTTTTCAATAGCTAAGCCCTGAAAATCCCTCAGACCGTTTTTGAAAAGAGATTCAAAAGTTGAAATTAAAAGGGACTTGCCAAAGCGCCTCGGTCGGGCTAGAAAAAATTTCCCCCGTTGACGGGCTAACTGGTAGACCATTAGCGTTTTGTCAACATAAATTTCGTTATTCGCTCTTAACGTGCTGAAATCTGAAGAGCCTAGTGGCAAATTTTGTAACATGACTCGCTCACAATTAATCTTTGTTCTAATCCTAAAACAAAACGTTTTGATGTCAATTACCTTGCGGGCTCGCGTATTGCCAAACTCCTGTCTCACGTAAGTATGAAGCCGAGATCAATATGTGTTCGTACCAACTCACTAACTCAACATATTGTACTGACTGAAATTTTCCAAAAATAAAGATAGCGAATGTCTTGACTAACTTGAAGGATCAATTTAAATTGATGGGGTGAAAAAGTGGAAAAAAGTGGGATAAAGTGCCGTAGGCCGCGGCACGCTTTTTTCTACACTCTTGTGGATATTCGGAAAAAAGCCTTATGTTTCAAGGCACTTCGCTAGTTTCTTTGGATGTGAAGGGGCGCCTTTCGTTACCGGTTCGGTATCGAGAGGGGCTCATGCTGACTTGCCAAGGCGAAGTGACAATCACTCGGCATCCGGATGGGTGCGTCCTGATATTTCCCCGTGCGGTCTGGATCGAATTGAAGGCCAAGTTGATGAAATTGCCTTATAGCGCTCGTGTGCTTCGCCGCATCCTTTTAGGAAGTGCGGTGGACGTGAAAACCGATGGTTCCGGGCGACTCTTGATTCCGAATGAATTACGCAGTTTGTGTGGACTGACCCGAGAAGTGGCCCTGATGGGGCTTGGTGATCATTTTGAACTTTGGGATCAGGCTGCACTCGCTGAATTTGAGAAGAAGGAATTGGCCAAAGATTTTTCTGAGACGATTGAAGACTTTGTTCTTTAAGGAGGAAGGTGAATGAGTGCTCAATTCGCGCATCTCTCCGTTATGGCAGAGAGCGCTCCCCGTGAATTGATAACGGATCCGAAAGGCGTCTATGTGGATGCAACTTTCGGCCGAGGGGGGCATTCGCGTCGAATTTTGGCTCAACTTGCCCCTGAAGGTCGTCTTATTGCGTTTGATCGCGATCCTGAAGCCATAGAAAGCGCCGCCTCAATCACCGACCCTCGTTTTCAAATCATTCACGCGCCGTTTTCCAGCATGAAATCCGCGCTGGATCAACTTGGCGTTGAACACGTCACCGGCATCTTCATGGATATCGGTGTCTCGAGCCCTCAAATTGATAACGCGGCCCGAGGTTTTTCCTTCCGCATGGACGGTCCTTTGGATATGCGCATGGACACGAGCTGCGGAGAAACGGCTGCTCAATGGATTAATCGCGCAAGCGAAAGCGACATCGCGCGTGTGATTTCTGATTTGGGCGAAGAACGTTTCGCGCGCCGTATTGCGCATGCCATTTGCACTCAACGAAAAGTTGCTCCGATTGAAACCACATTGGCACTAGCGAAGCTAGTGGTCGATGTCGTGCCCGCCAACAAAAAGGACCCGACACAAAATCCAGCGACCCGCACCTTCCAGGCGATTCGCATTCACATCAATAGCGAACTCGATGAGTTATCCAAAGCGCTTGAAGCGGCCATGTTGTTACTTGAAGATGGTGGCCGTATAGCTGTCATTACCTTTCATTCGTTGGAAGATCGCATTGTCAAGCGCTTTTTTGAGCGAATGGCTCATCCGGAAAGAGAATTCGACTCGAGATTGCCCCTGCGCGTGAGTGAATTGCCGGCTCCGAAACTAGTTGATGTGCGGCGCATTTTACCCAGTGCTCAAGAGTGCGAGAGTAATCCTCGTGCTCGCAGTGCCATTTTGCGTGTGGCCACACGCTCGCGCCAAGGAGATTGATGATGAGTGTTCGGTCTCGCTTGGTTTCGCTTTTTGACTCGGCGCAAAAACACGGCGTTGGTATCACGATTGCGCTTTTAGTGTTGGTTTGGCTTGTGATGGCGATGACCATCATCACAAACCAATACAAGGTTCGTGAGCTTGTCAATAGCATTGAGCAAGAACAGGAACAGTCTCGGCGCCTGCAGGATGAATGGCGCGAACTCAATATTGAATTGGCCAAAGCCACATTGCCGGGCTATATAGCGGAAACGGCCACCGAGATGGGATTGGAACCCGCGCGCAATGAAAACACGGTGATCTTACAGCCTAAGCCCGTGCCTCGCTTTGTGACGCGCACTCGTCAGACGGGGGATCAGTCATGAGAACCCGTAAGAAAAGTTTCTCTGAACTTTTGTGGCGGCTTTTGTGCAGCAAGTGCCGCGAGTTCTGGGATGAGGATAACGCCCCGCGTTTACCCAAGCGTGACAAAGAGCGTGAGAAGGATTGGCGGGCATTGGAAATTTCGCAGCAGCGCTCACACGTGCTTTTGGGCGTGTTGGTGACGATTTTCAGTGTGTGTTTTTTACGTGCTGTCTATATCCAATGCTTTAATACCGAATTTTTGCAAAAGCAAGGCGAAGTGCGTTTTGCCCGCACTTTGGAGATTCCCGCCGGACGCGGACAAATTTTTGATCGAAACGGTGTTGTGTTGGCGGCGACGTTGCCGGCTCGTAGCGTTTGGGCAACGACAAACTTGGTGCATGCCACTGACGATCAGATCCGAGCGCTTTCCTCTTTGCTGGATGTTTCGGAAACGACAATTCGTAAACGCTTGGCTCGAGAAGACGCTTTCGTGAATTTGGCCCGTCAAGTGGATATGGATGTCGTTCAAAAAGTCAAAGCGCTCAATATTGAGGGGCTGTCTTTCACTCAGGATGTCAAACGCCACTATCCGGGCGGAGAGGTCTCGGCTCACATTGTCGGTTTTAATAATCGTCAGGATCGGGGGCAGGAAGGCATTGAATTGGCTAACGACGAGTGGCTTTCCGGCGAAAGTGGATCTCGTCGTGTGATTCGAGATCGTTTGGGCCACATTCTTGAAGAAATGTGGGCTCAGGAGCCCGTACCCGGGAAAGATTTGCATCTTTCGATTGACTCTCGCATTCAGTATATGGCTTATTCGGCTGTGCGTTCGGCCGTGGAAAAACACAATGCGAAAGCCGGTGCCGTGGTGGTTGTGGATTCAATTACCGGCGAGATTTTAGCCTTGGTGAGTTGGCCTGGATTTGACCCGAACGATCGCTCGACTTTCCAATTTGACAAAATCCGTAATCGCGTGGTGACCGATACATTTGAGCCGGGCAGTATCATGAAGCCTTTTGCGATTGCCAAGGCGTTGGATATGGGGATTGTGCGCCCGGACAGTCGCATTGAAACCTCGCCCGGTAAGATTCGAGTGGCCGATCGCACCATTACGGATACGCACAATTACGGTCTATTGACGGTTTCTCAGGTGATTGCCAAATCGTCCAATGTTGGCACGGTCAAGATTGCGCTTCAGATTCCGCCGCAGACACTGTATGACACCTATACGCGTTTGGGATTTGGTCAAGCACCTCAGATCGGATTCCCCGGTGCGGTGGCCGGCCGACTGCGTCCAGCGAAATCCTGGGGACCGGTTGAGCAGTCAACGATTTCTTATGGCTACGGTTTGTCGACGTCTTTGATGCAAATCGCTCAAGCCTATACGGTTTTTGCCCGTAACGGCGACGTGATTCCTTTGACGTTGATGAAGCGCACGAAGCCCGCTGTCGGCGAACAGGTATTTCGTCCTGAAATTGCCCGACAGATGCGCGCCATGATGATGACGACCGTGCATCGTGGCGGAACGGCATCGCGTTTGAAGGTCACCGGTTACACGGTGGCCGGCAAGACCGGTACGGCGCACAAAGTGAAAAACGGTCAATACGTGAATGAATATGTGGCATCGTTTGTCGGTGTGGCACCAGCGACGCAGCCCCGTTTGGTGGTGGCTGTCATGCTCGATGAACCGAAAGACGCCGGACACGTGGGCGGTGTGGTCGCCGCACCGGTGTTCGGAGAGGTTGTTGAAGCGGCACTTCGCACGATGCTTGTCAATCCTGATGATCCTATGATGGTAGCGGGCGGAGGATTGCTCGCGAAGACTCGACGATGATCTCTAACGTCAATTCCTATGTAGATTTATTGAGACGCTTGGCGCCGGACGCCAAGCGATTGAATTCTGACTCCCGCACCTTGTGTGCGGGAGACGTGTTTATTGCTGTACCGGGCCTGCGTGTAGATGGGCGGCAATTTTTGGCTCAAGCGGCTCAAAAAGCCTCTGCGCTTGTCTATGAAGACGATGGCAAGCGTCATCACTTCGGTGTCCCGACGATAGCCGTACCGGAGCTTAAAGACGTGCTGGGTGAATTCGCAGCTGCTTTTTATCGTCATCCGAGTCAATCACTTTTTGCCGTCGGTATCACCGGAACCAATGGTAAAACAACGAGTTCTCACTGGATTTCGCAACTATTCGATAGGTTAGGCAAACCCTGTGCGGCGATCGGAACGATCGGTTGCTTTTTAAAAGGAAAGCCTTTTCCGAGTGCGTCGCTCACAACACCCGATCCGGTGACGCTTCAAGGGCTTTATCGCGATCTCGCGAAGTCTGGCGCTCAAGCTTTCGCGGTTGAAGCCAGTTCCATTGGACTGGATCAGGGGCGACTTCAATGCACGGCGTTTGACGTCGCGGTCTTTACGAACTTGACGCGTGACCATTTGGATTATCACCATGACATGCAGGCCTATGAAAAGGCCAAAGCCATTTTGTTTGATTGGCCGGGGTTACGCTCGGCGGTGATTAATATCGATGATGAAGCCGGGATTCGGTTGGCTGAAAAAGCGGTGCATCGGCACTTACAAGTTTTTGTGACGAGTACTCGGGGCACGATTGCCCTACCCGGCACACGGTTAATTGCCGCTCAAAATATCCGCAACACAGTTGATGGTATTCGCTTTGATTTACGTTTCGGTGATTTCAGTGAGTCGTTTGAGTTGCCCATCTTCGGTGAATATAATGTCTCCAACTTGTTGGGGGCGGTCGGTGCGGCTTTGGCAGCCGGATACGATATTGGGACTATCTCAACGCATTTAACGGGCCTGGTGCCACCTGCCGGTCGCATGCAATTGGTGAAGTATCCCGATACGCCGCTTGCCGTGGTCGACTACAGCCATACACCCGACGCCATTGAGAAAGTGTTAACCGCACTCAGACCGGTTGCGAAAACCCGCCGCGGAAAGCTCTGGATTGTGTTGGGAGCCGGCGGTGACCGCGACCACGGGAAACGTCCTTTGATGGCTCAAAAAGCGACCGAAGGGGCTGATAAAGTCATTTTAACGAGTGACAATCCCCGAACGGAGTCGCCCGCGGATATCATCGAAGACATGATGCAGGGGATAACGCAACCGGTTCAAGTCATCGAAGATCGACGTGAAGCCATTGAGGTGGCGATCACGGCCGCTAACGCCAATGACATTATTTTGATCGCCGGCAAGGGTCACGAGGACTATCAGGAAATCATGGGTGTCAAGCACCCGTTTAGCGATGCGATCGAAGCGCGCAACGCGCAGTGGTGCCGCAAACCACCCGCTCAAGCCCTCATGCAAACACGAACGCTTGCGAAGCTATTTCCGGGGTCGCACTATTTCGGCAGCAATGTGCCCTTTACCTCGGTTTGCAGTGACACACGAACGGTGACGCCGGGCAGTCTCTTTTTTGCCCTAAAAGGGGAAAAATTTGATGCGCACGACTTTGTGAACGATGCCATGCGAGCCGGTGCCGTTGCCCTTGTTGTCGAGCACGAAGTGCATTGCCCATTGCCGCAAATCATTGTGCGCGATACCAAATTGATGTTGGGGGCAAGCGCTGCTTATTGGCGCCGAACGAAAAATTGTCCGGTGATCGCGGTGGCGGGCAGTAACGGCAAGACCACCACGACCCAAATGATCGCTTCGATTTTGAAAGCGCATTTTGGGGAAAATATGTTGGCCACTGAAGGCAATTTCAATAACGATATCGGTGTGCCATTAACGCTTTGGAAGTTGCGTGACAATCACCGGGCTGCTGTCATTGAAACCGGGATGAATCACGTGGGCGAAATGCGATACTTGCAAGGACTCGTTCGCCCCACGGTCGCCGTGATGACGAATGCCCAACGCGAGCATCAGGAATTTTTAAAGACGGTGGAAGCCGCCGCCCGGGAAAACGGCGAAATCTTCCGCGGTTTAACCGATAACGGAACGGCCATTATTCCGTTTGACGATCCTTGCAAAGACATTTGGCTCGAAGTGGCTGCGGCGCAAAATATCATGACCTTTGCCCGACATACTTCCGCCGATGTGACCGGTGCGATGGCCCAAGGCGCCGATGGCATTCGTGCGATGGTGAAAACGCCGCGCGGACACTTCACGGTGGAAATGCATGTTCGAGGCGAGCATAACCTCAATAATGTGTTGGCGGCCACGACGGCTGCTTTGGCTATCGGTGTGCCGCTTGAATCCATTGAACAAGGGCTAGCCCAATTTCGTCCGATTGCCGGTCGCGGAACGGTGCATCGCATCGGCGACCGTGTGCTCATCGATGACGCTTATAATGCGAACCCCGACAGTGTGAAAGCGGCGATTGATGTTTTGGCAAGTTTCTCCGGTCCTCGACTTTTGGTTTTGGGAGATATGGCGGAACTTGGGGAAAAAAGCCGCGATTACCATGAAGAGATCGGTCAGTATGCGGCCCAAAAAGGGATTGAAGCGCTTTATGCCATTGGAGAGATGATGCGGTTTGCCGTTCAAAAGTATTCGATGAGCGGTGGTCAAAAGGCTTTCTGGGGTGAAACCCGTGAGCAGTTTGAAGAGGCGCTCGTTAACGATGCGAAAAATTATCGCGCGGTGACCGTTAAAGGATCTCATTCCATGCGACTGGATCGAGTAGCGAAGCTTCTCATCGAAAAAGCTTCTGAGAAATAAAAAATAGAGAGCGAACAAGATGCTTTTGGCACTTTTTCAGTGGTTGTCTGAAGACATTCACTCATTTCAAGTCTTTAACTATTTGAGTTTGCGAGCGGTCTTGGCCGCCTTAACCGCTTTTGCGATCGGATTTGCCGCCGGTCCCGCGATGATTCGCTATCTCAAAGCGATGAAAGTTGGACAGGCAGTGCGCACAAACGGCCCGAAAACCCATTTGGTCAAAGACGGTACGCCGACCATGGGGGGAGCCCTCATCTTATTGGCAATCGGTTTGTCAACATTACTTTGGATGGATTTGACGAATCGCTTTGTCTGGGTGGTGCTTTTTGTCACGTTAGGCTTCGGTTGGATCGGCTGGGTGGACGATTATCGCAAAGTCGTCCGCCACGACCCCAAGGGCATGAGCGCCAAGGAAAAATTCGCTTGGCAATCATTGGTGGGCATCATCGCCTCGGTCTATCTAGCCTTTGCGATTGCCGCGCCCGGAGACATTCATGTGTTACACATGATCGTGGGCTGGATGGAACAGGGTTTCCCGGTTCAAATGCCTGCGCATGCCGATCTCATCATTCCGTTTTTCAAACATTTCGCTTACCCGTTGGGCATTTTCGGCTTTATCGCGTTGACCTACGTTGTGTTGGTGGGTACGAGTAACGCGGTCAACTTAACCGATGGGTTGGACGGTTTGGCCATTTTGCCTTGCGTGTTGGTCGGAAGCGCCTTGGGCGTTTTCGCTTATGTGGTCGGCCGTGTGGACTATGCGCATTACTTACTCTTTCCGTATATCCCGGGCGCGGGTGAATTGGTGGTGGTCTGTGCCGCGCTAGCCGGTGCCGGTCTCGCCTTTTTATGGTTTAACGCGTATCCGGCACAAGTGTTTATGGGCGATGTGGGCGCGTTGGCGCTCGGCGGCGCGCTGGGCACGGTCGCTGTCATTACCCGCCAAGAACTGGTTTTGGCCATCATGGGCGGTATCTTCGTGGTGGAAACCCTCTCGGTGATGATTCAAACGACGTATTTCCGCTACTCGGGCGGCAAACGAATCTTTTTAATGGCGCCGATTCATCACCATTTCGAGCTCAAAGGGTGGAAAGAAACCCAAGTGGTCACGCGTTTTTGGATTATTACCTTCGTTTTGGTATTGATCGGATTGTCCACGCTGAAAATCCGATAGAAAAAGGTGCTCGCTATGAGTCAAACGGCTTTGGTTATTGGGTTGGGAGCTTCGGGCGGAGCTTGTACGAAGTTTTTATTGAAGCGCCATTGGGCGGTCGTTGCAACCGATACGCGAAATGAACCGCCCGCCTTGGTGAGATTAAAAGATTGCGATCAATTTCGCTTCTTACCGCTAGAGCAGGCTTCATCGGCTTTGGATGATGTCGCTCTGGTGGTGATTTCGCCGGGTATTTCGCCTGAACACTCCGCCGTGACGCCTTTGGTGCAAGCAGCCCGCTCACGTGGTTTGGAAGTGGTGGGCGAAATTGAGCTTTTCGCTCGGGAACTGACCCAATTAAAAGCCGAACGGGGCTATAGCCCGATTGTCATCGGAATTACCGGAACCAACGGTAAGACGACTACAACCGTTTTGACAACGAAAATGGCGGCCGCTGGCGGCAAGCACGCCGTTGCGGCGGGCAATATCGGACCCAATGCCGTCACTGAGTTGGATCGGTACCTGCAAGAAAATCACTTGCCTGACGTTTGGGTGCTGGAGTTATCGAGTTTCCAATTACAAACCACTTCGAGCTTAGCGCCCAATGCGGCAGCGCTTCTTAATATCACCCAGGACCATATCGATTGGCACGGATCGTTTGAAAACTACATTGCGGCTAAAGCCCGAGTCTTTGCCCACCCGCAGACTGCGAGAATTCTCAACCGTGAGGATGAGACGGTGATGCGGTTTGCCGAGGCTGACAAACGCATTTACACCTTTGGCGGCGATGAACCAGAAGCAGTCAACAGCTGGGGTGTCGTTTCTTTTGAGGGGATGCAGTGGCTTGCTTTTAACGAAGACGATTCGATTGCGCTTAGTAAACGCAAGGTGTTAGAAGGCCATATCGTTCAGCGTTTGATGCCTCGTGAAGCGTTAAAAATTCGAGGTCGGCACAATGTGTTAAACGCCTTGGCAGCGCTCGCATTAATCCATGCCGCAGGTCTTCCCATCGCACCGGCCCTTAAAGCGCTGGCGCAATACACCGGTGAGGCGCATCGTGTGCAGTACGTGTTAACCGTCGATGGGGTTGACTATATTGATGACAGTAAGGGCACCAATGTTGGCGCAACCGAGGCGGCATTAGCCGGTATCGGCTCTGAAGGGAAAAAACTCGTTGTGATTTTAGGCGGCGATGGTAAAGGACAAGATTTTTCACCGATTGCCAAAGCGTTGTCTAAATACGCTCGCGGTGTGGTTCTGATTGGTCGGGATGCCCCGTTAATCGAGAAAGCTTTGGCGCAAGCTTCGTATCCCATTGAGCATGCGAAGACTCTACCTGAAGCGGTCAGTCGCTGTCATGCGATGGCTCAAAAAGGCGACGTGGTACTCTTGTCGCCCGCTTGCGCGAGCTGGGATATGTTTAGAGATTACGCCGAGCGCTCGGCCATCTTTATTGAAAGCGCCAGAGCACTTCAGTCGAAATCCGCATGATTAGTTTGAAGCGTTTTTTCCCACTTAAAAAATCCTCCGCTGACGGGGAGTGGTCAGGGCGCACAACAGGCATCGGGCCGGTTGCGGTGATTGACTGGAGTGTGATCGCAGCGGTGGTTGCACTTTTACTCATTGGCTTGGTGATGGTGTATTCCGCCTCGATTTCTTTAGGTGATTCGCCGAAATACCAAACGAGTGAAAGTTACTTTGCCGTGCGGCATGCGGTTTATATGGCAATCGGCCTTTGTGTGGGTTTTGGGGTTTTTAAAGTTCCGTTGGTTCGCTGGAATCGCGTCGCTTACATTTTAGGGGCGATCGGGATTTTCTTTCTGGTTATCGTCTTTGTTCCCGGTGTCGGTAAGTCGGTTAACGGTTCGGTGCGTTGGATTGGACTCGGGCCCATCAACATTCAAGTCTCCGAGTTGGTGAAATTCATTTCGGTGATTTTCATCGCTCGGTTTGTGGTGACCCGGCAAGCGTATATGCACTCATACTCCAAAGGGTTGGTGCCGGTACTTGCTTACATTCTCCTGGTGGCCGGCCTTTTGGCGTTTCAACCGGACTTGGGGGCCACCGTTGTCATTAGTGCCATTGTGCTCGGAATCGTGTTTCTCGGGGGCTTGAGTTGGCGCATTATTTTGCCCTTGGGCGCGGTAATGCTTGTCACCATCGTGTCATCCATTATTTTGTCGCCGTGGCGTACTGCGCGTGTTTTCGCTTATCTCTATCCATGGGATCCTGAAAACCAAATCGGTAAAGCGTATCAATTAACGCACTCACTCATCGCTTTCGGACGCGGAGAGATTTTCGGTGTCGGGTTGGGGGCAAGCGTTGAAAAAATGCATTATTTGCCTGAAGCGCACACGGACTTCATTTTGGCGGTGATTGGTGAAGAGTTGGGGCTTGTGGGCTTTACCATTGTGCTTTTCCTTTTTTACTGGCTTGTGCGACGGGCCTTTGAAATCGGGCGCCAAGCGGTCCGGTTGGAAAGAACCTTTTCCGGCTTGGTTGCCCAGGGGATCGGTCTATGGATCGGGGTGCAGTCGTTGATTAATATCGGTGTGGCAATCGGCGTTTTTCCCACGAAAGGGTTGACGTTACCGCTTGTGAGCTACGGTGGTTCTTCGCTGGTTGTGACCTTGTGCGCCATCGCTTTGTTGCTACGGGTTGACTTTGAAAATCGCCTTTTGATGCGAGGTCAACGCCGAACTGCCTTCTAAAGGAGACGAAAACATGTCAGAAAATCATTTAATTATCGCGGCAGCCGGCACGGGTGGTCACGTCATGCCGGGGCTAGCCGTGGCCGAAGAAATGAAAAAGCGCGGTTGGACCGTCTCCTGGATCGGAACACCGGTGGGAATGGAAGGGCGTTTGGTGGGGAGCCGTCAGATTGAGTTTGACACACTGGATTTCACCGGGATGAGAGGTAAAGGCCTATCGCACATGTTGGGCGGCGCCTTGAAGTTGGTTAAAAGTTGCTTTGCTGCGCGCTCGATCGTGAAGAGCCGTCAAGCGACGGTTCTCTTTTCAACTGGCGGCTACATTGCCGTACCGGCGGCGTTTGGTGCCCGCACGTGCGGAATTCCTTTAGTGATGATGAATTGTGATGCCGACAGCTTAATGAGCGTTCGCGCCGTGATGCCCTATGCGGCGGCCGTGATGTGTGGTTTTGATGGCGAGTGCGCGAAACGAGCCGGCGGCAAAGCGATTGTTTCCGGTAACCCCATCCGGGAAGAAATTTTGGCACTCACACCGCCCGCCCAGCGTTATGCGGGTCGCTCAGGCCCATTAAGAATTTTGGTTTTCGGTGGTTCCTTAGGCGCTAAGGTCTTAAACGATACGGTGCCCGAGGCCATCGCCCTATTTGATAAATCGCATTGCCCCGAGGTGATGCACCAGTGCGGCAAAAATAATGCCGAAGTGGTTCAGGCGCACTATGAACGCTTAGGGGTTAAGGCAAAGGTGATGCCTTTTATAGATGATATGGCGGCAGCCTACGCTTGGGCTGATGTCGTTGTTTGCCGAGCGGGCGCCACGACCGTGAGTGAACTCACCGCGGGCGGTATTCCGGCGCTATTGGTCCCCTTTGTCGTTTCGACAACTCAGCATCAATTGGGCAACGCGAAGTATCTTGAGGCGCATCAGGCCGGTGTCTACATTGACCAGAAAGCGCTCTCAGCGCAGTCGCTTTTTGAAAAACTCAATTCACTTGATCGTGAAGCGTTAATTGAGATGGCCGAGAACGCCCGAAAGCTCTCGCATCGCGATGCGGCCAAAACGGTCGCCGATCAAATTGAGCGGCTGGTGGCAAAATAATTTTCGTTTTGGGCGACATTTTTTGCAGAATCGACTAGTATTTTCTTTTTCTGCGAACTTTTTTGTTATGAAATTTGCTGTTAATCGAATCCATTTTGTCGGTATCGGCGGCACAGGCATGAATGGCATTGCCGAGGTTTTGGTGACGTTGGGGTATCGGGTGACCGGCTCCGATGTGGCGCGCAATGCGGCCACTGACCGACTTGAAGCGCTGGGTGTGACGATTTTTCATGAGCACGATGCCCGCAATGTGATCGGTGCGGATGCCGTCGTGGTTTCGACGGCGATCAAACCGGATAATCCCGAGGTGGTGGCGGCTCGAAAGGCGAGAATTCCCGTTGTGCCGCGAGCGGTGATGTTGGCTGAACTCATGCGTTTCAGAAGCGGTATCGCCATTGCCGGCGCTCATGGCAAAACAACGACCACATCATTGGTGGCGAGCCTTTTAGCCGCCGGGGGGTTGGACCCGACCTTTGTGATCGGTGGGCGGCTAAATTCTGCCGGTGCTAATGCCCGGTTAGGTAGCGGCGAGTACTTGGTGGCAGAAGCTGACGAGTCTGATGCGTCGTTTTTATATTTAACGCCGGTTATTGCCGCGGTGACCAATATCGACGCCGATCATATGGATACTTATGGGCACGATTTTGGCAAACTCAAACAGGCCTTTGTCGACTTCTTAACTCGTCTGCCTTTTTACGGTCGCGCGGTGCTTTGTTTGGATGATGAAAATGTTCGCAG
>URFF01000022.1 GCA_900546995.1 uncultured Sutterella sp. | reverse complement strand
ATGACCGGCAGCAATAGCCGTTTGAATTACTTCGTCCACTGAAGCACCGTCTTTGAGTTTGTCACGAAGATAGGCGAGGTGTTTCTGCTGCCATGTGTCAGGTCCGCTCATTCCTTTGAGGGTACCCTTGCCCCAAGGGAATGCCCCCTGAGCAAAAGCCAAGGGATCATTACGCCACTTTTTAGCCAAACGCACGAGTTTGGATTGAATTTCAGCGACTTCCATGCTCATTCGTCGACATCCTCCAATTGCTCGGCGAGGCTATCAGCAAAACCGACCTGAACCTTTTGGACGAATTTTCCACGCAGCTTAGCGATTGTTTGAAGCGCCGTATTTGCTCCTTTAGAATCAAACTGCATGACGTAATTGCCATCCCCATCTTTCATAGGTTCGCCAGTAGCAAAGCTGTAAACGTGCTTTGGCTCCATGCACATTTGCAATAACTCTATGGCTTTTTTAAGCTCAAAATCCTCTTCCAGTTCCAAGCGTTCACTTCGTTTCTGGTTTTTTGCAGCTATCGCGTGAGCGATCAGAGGTTTTCTGAGGTTTTCAGCGCCAACTCTAGCAAGGGTTACATC
This sequence comes from uncultured Sutterella sp., assembly GCA_900546995.1. Taxonomy (GTDB): domain Bacteria; phylum Pseudomonadota; class Gammaproteobacteria; order Burkholderiales; family Burkholderiaceae_F; genus Aphodousia. The sequence continues at coordinate 22,876 of URFF01000022.1, read as the reverse complement.
ATTACCCTTATACCCTGCACGCCTAGCGGCCTCTGTCGCATTCCCCGTTTTCAGATACTCGCTGACAAAGGTTTCCTGCTTTAGCGTCAGCTTTTCACCTTTTTTCGTCATTCCTTTTTGAACCTCTTAATTTTTTTCCAACCGGCAACTGACTGTGAACGCCGACGACCGGAGACATAATCACGAACGGTTCTAATCGGCATATCGAGCATGTTGGCAATCTGCCTATAGGTATAACCGTTCGCCCGAAGTTCACGCGCATGCTCGACATCCTCGTCGAGATATTTTGCGTTGATATGATCCTCGCCGACAGCTCTGCCCTCATCGTTGACGGCAACCACCGTCATGACGAAAGGCCTCGGGATACAATGCCCGGACCTTTTTCTCCGCATCGCGGATGGTCTGAGCTCGTACCAGGGAATCGATTGGCAATGTTTTGGCCAGTCTTGCAGCTCTAACCAGAGAAAGGGCTGCATCTCTAGGAAGTACCTCCGCGATCCACGCCGAGGCCTCCGTATTTTTTTCATCATTCACACTGAGCCTCCTTCCAGGTCAGCCAAACCTCTATTTCAGCCGGTCGTTTAGTTTGACCGAATTGCAGCTCACGGAAATGAAAAGCTGCATCATTCACGCCGATGGCGTCGGCGATCCCGTCCAGATAGGGTTTCATGCTGGCGATGATGTTGTCCTCGTCACGTGATCGCTTGTCGTACGCATGAGCGATGAGTTGAATGTTGATTAAGTTATCAATCGGCAAAGCCGAATTTCCGCAACCGAACAGTTCCAACGTCAAAAGGCGAGCCAGGTTTCTGGCTTTGCTGCTGACCTGATATTTCGCTTGCCACATGACGCGAGAATTTGGCGACAGGTACCGATGAGGCCACGGGAGAACAACGACGAGTTGTTTGTTGATTGTTTTGTTTGGCATTGGTTAATCTCTCAAATCTCAAACTGTTGCAGACCACGACCTTTGGTGTCTTCGATCGGATCAATCTCTCGGAAATGAACCTCGAAAACCCACTCCGGATCTTTGTCCGTGGTTTTCTCATAGTTGGCATACAGTCCGTTGACCGGCATACCGCCCATCACAAGCGCATCACGAATTGCCCTTACCTTGGGCAACATGGTTGTGAAGTCAATCATGGTGTCAAAACCTTTAATTGTTAATTTCACCTCCATCGCCACGATCTTTTTGTCATGACAGCGAATGCTTCTAAAATCCTTCAAAACGGCCTTGGCGGCTTTTTGAGCGATGGTTGGGGTGTTGGTATTGACAAGGGCCTTAACTCGCACAGAGAACTGCTTTCTACCGTCCGCAGGAGTATTCGCCTCTGGTGGTTTGTATACTCATAACTATCCTCTCCCCTACATGAACCCCAACCGTTGCAGGTGAGGCTTGTATTCATCGAAATAACGTGGATTTCGCAGATTGGCCGCCACGTGAGAAGCGAAAACGCCGTAGTCTTGGAACCCCCTTGCATACTTGCTGCAAAACATGGGGTCGTGCACAAGTTGAGACGCGAAGTACCCTGCCTGCTTGTCGGAAATGGTCTCTGCCGACAGCTCGGGCTTTTCACGTTTTTCATGGGGCAATATCGATTGCGGATCCTTGGAGGCGTTGTCCAGAATGCCGACGAAGTATCCGGTACCGGTGGAAGTTGTCTTCCACGTCTTGGCGCATTCACGAAGCACGGCAAGCGTGACCGTATTTCGGTTGGCTATGGCCTCGGTCTTTGGCGTGTGGCTGAGCCTGATTCCGAATGTCTTGCAAGCCGTGATGAGTTCGACAAGAGTCAGAGGTTTCGTTTCGTCCACGGTGTCTTGAAGGTGCTCGAGCTGCTTTTGCTCTGCCTGCACCCTCACCGGGGCATCAAAGTCTTCGCCCTCATCAAAACAATCTTCATGAGAAGAAACACAAGCAACACTTTCGTCACTCGAAGCTTCTACAGCTTCGGTATGGGTTAATTGTTTGTTAGTATTTTTCTTATCCTGTTCCTGCTCCTGTTTCTGTTCCTGGATACGGGGAGCATCCTGTATGTCATAAGGTATGGCATTGTTTATGGCATCCTGTATGTCATCAGGTATGACATTTCTCAACCCGTCGGATAGCCCATCAATAAAGGGTTTCAAGCAAGATATTGCATGGTTCAGAAGGTCGCACTCTGGCATTTGATCCAAGAGTCCACCCCATCCTTTAACTGCGTTAGGACCATTTGGGGGGTTGTATTTGAGAAAGTTTGGAATGAATACAAAACCAGCCATATCATCAACCATCAACATACCCATTCGGCACAGCGTCTTTATGGCATCCGACATATCATCCGGATGCCAACCAAGTTCCATCGCTAATGAGGGCGACCTTGACCTGAGCATGCCAAGCTGGTTAGTGTCTGGATGAGTTAAGACAAGGAAAAACGCAAGCTTTGCTTTGTCGTCAAGCGCACGAAATTTCCTGTCATTCCAGATTCTGATGTCGATCTTTCGATATCTGGCCATACATGCCTCACACAAATAAATCAGGCTTAGAGTCGAATCGACTTTTGATCAGTTTTTTGTATCGTTCGGCTAAAAACATGTATCGACTTTTCGGCATACCTGTTTTTCGCCAACCTGAAACTGATCCGTCACGGATTTGACAAATGGCAGCAACGCTCCCGGTCCCACCCAACAAATTGAGAATTTCATTTGTGTCGACTTGATTAACGTGCTGGCATCGTTTTCGTTGCTTTGTCAATTTAAGAATCTCCTAAATTATTTGTGTTAATGATTTTAGGAAATTCTTAATTTAAATGCAATAGGGATTTAGACTTTTCATAAATTAAAAGTTAGTATTACCTAACTAAGTGCTCGCGTTGCGTTATGCGGAGTAACTGTGATGTCTACGTTATCTGAACGTCTTAAACTTGCCATTCAAAAAGCTGGCGTTTCCAAGTCTGATTTAGCTAAAGCTTGTGGCGTAAAGCCTGCCTCTGTCTCGGATTGGCTATCGGGCAAGAGTAAATCAATGAGAGCGCCTATCGCTCAAAAAGCAGCCGAATTTCTAAATGTCAGTCTTATATGGCTATCTACCGGAGAGGGCACACCAGAATCGGGATCAAACGTGTCTCCAGCCCGTCTCAAACTAAAGAAAGTACCATTGATAACGTTTACTCAAGCCGGTTTTTTAACAGACAATGGACAGCTTCGTGATCCGAGTATTTGCATTGATCAAGGAGATTACATCTTGGTCGATGAAGATATGCCAGATGGTACACTTGGCGTTGTGGTCGAGGGTGATTCTATGGAACCAGAGTTCCACGAGGGGGATATTATCGTTATCGATCCTAGCCTATCGCCACAACCTGGAGACTTCGTGATAGCAAAACGAATATGCCCTTACAGCGATTCCGTTGAATCGACTTTTAAAAAGTACCGTCCCAAACAGTACGATGAAAACGGAAATCTTGAGTACGATCTAATACCACTAAATCCCGACTACCCGTCTCTTAACTCCAAACGAGACAAACTCTCAATTACGGGGATTTTGGTTGAACACCGAAGAAAATTTAGACGACGCTAAACATATAGGAGATTATCATGGCAGCTCCACAGCTCTCTGTCATTCTTCAAGTAGCCAAGGAAATCCTTACCGACAATCGCAATAAAGCGATGCACGTGAACGAAATAGCAAAAATAGCCGTCCAAACAAACAAGAACATGGCTATGAGCGAAGAGGAATTCGCAACTAAAGTATCCGCCGCATTGGCTGCCAATGTAAAAACAAAGTCGCCTACCTTCATTAAACCAAAGAATCCCAAAACGGGCGCAGCAAGAAAGGGGTATTACAAACTCAAAAAGGCAGCAATGCAGCCGACAGTTGCCATTCCTAAGATTAAAGCTCCCGCAGTTAAAACAACCTTTGCTGGACGAGCCGGCGAGTATGCGGTCGCAAGCGAATTACTTTTCTGGGGATATAACGTTGCTACAGCTGCCATAGATGAAGGTATTGATTTAATTGTAGAAACGAGGCCTAACACATTCCAATATGTCCAAGTTAAAACTTCAGCTTCCAAAGCTGATGGATTGACTTTTGATTTCAAAATTGAAGAAAAGGCTTTTACATCAACTGCCAGCAGAAAACCCTGGTATATCTTTGTTATGCGGCAAGAACTTAAAAATACTTTTGCCGTGCTACCCTTCAGTCATTTGGCTTTCCTAAAACAACAAGGTGTAATTCGTGGCACGAACCTACTTTCTATTCAAATAACCAGAGATGAAAGTGGCCGTCAATACAAGTTATGTGGCTCTGACATAAATCTTTTCATCAATAATTTTGAACTACTTGATAACTTGTTGTCATCAATGTGAGGACCGATTGTTGACCGCTCAGGCAGCGGACCGTTTTAAGTAGTCAACAGGCTAGTACAACCTATAGTTGGAATTGCAATAAATGAAGGCAAAAAAAATCTTGAAAGCACAACTCTTACCTGGTGTTAGAAAGGCAAATGATGGTGTGAACTGTGCTTTTGTAGGTAACGTTTATAATGAGTTAAAGCAAACAAAATCCGCTTACCTAAAGCTCTACAGCCCAGACATATTAACTATAGAACTGTTCGCTTCAAAACTGGCTGAAGAACTTGAGCTACCAACACCAGAATCAATGCTTGTTACTTGTCAGGGTAAGGACATTATTAACTTACCGTTTAGGTTTAATCTATCTCCAGAACAGCAATACGTTGCATTTGCAACAACGAAACTGCAATCCCCTTCTCTAAAGCAGCTTGCCAGTCCGAATCAAGTATATGATTCAAGGCTTGCAGAATTTATTTTTAACAATTTTGTAGAACGTTGCAAAAATGTTCCTCATATCACAGCATTCGATGAGTTTATAGCTAATCGTGATAGGAATCTCGGAAACTTCTTATGGGATGGTGACGAAATTTTTTATTTGATTGACCATGACCAGTCGCTGAATGTTAAGTTATTTAATTCCAATAAGCTTCTCGGCTTGCTACTTTCACAATACGAAAGTAACCCTAGAACAATTAACAAGATATTCAAATCCGGCGACGATTGGCTGGCTAAATTATCCGAAGAATGTATTCAAAATGCACACCGAAGAATTGAGGAATTAGGAATTGATCTACTAAATTCGATCTCTGGTAGTATTGCTACAATGCTTAAGCAACAGTTACCTATCGTTAGATCCTCCTTTTCATGTAGACGTTCCGAAACGTACCAAATGAGATTAACTTTTTGAAGGCTATCATGAGCAATGATTTCTTTACATTTTCACAGTCATTTGTGAATGAGTATGAGTCTTTATTCAAAGGAAAATGGCTCCCTATATTTTGGTCCCCCTACACGGGCGCCGAAGAAAAGTTAATGTTTGCTGTTGCAATGATGTTGAACAACCAGTTTGTTGTGAAGAAGATCCTCGATGACGATCTTCTGAAAACCATCTACCAGCAACGCAAAAAGAATGCTAGCAACATTTTTTCTTTTGTTATTGAAAGCTTAAATCATGAATTAACCTCTTCTAAATCTTTGGAATCGCTTTCACCCTTGTTTGAAAACATTTCTTTTGGAGAAATTCGTCCAGTTGCCGCAAGTAATTTTTCTGAAGCTATCGCTCAAGTTGTGGATCTTAATTCTTCATTAACAAATAGAGAACGTTATCTTCGGATGGAGAGGGCTGCAAATCGTAAAGAAATTTGGGCCAGTACTATTGAACATGTATTCAACGCACTTTTCAAACGACCTTCTTTGGGGAATTTTGGAAAAAAAATAACATTGCGTGACAATAGAAATGTAACCATTGGCTATGCTACTCGTAATAATAAATTTGCCGCTCAATTTGCTACTCTCAGCGACATTTCGCAATTTAAGTTACTGCACTCTAAGGTCCTCGACCTTCAATTATTAAAAAAATCTGGGATGTTCACCAGAACTGAGTTAATCGTGCATGAAGAAGAGCAAACAAAAGAACTTTTCCAGCAATTCCAAGATGAACGGACTGATCTTCAAATGCCAAAAGTTGAAGAAGTAAGCTTTTTCAGACAAACTGAGGTCGCAAGCTCATATTTATATAATCAAGCTATGGCTTATTCTTGATCTTTGAATTTCCAATCCTTAACCAGTTCGTTGGGTTTTCTTTAACCGCCTTCGGGCGGTTTTCTTTTGCCTTCACTTTTGATTTTTATCAAAAAAATTAGAAATACCTAAATTATGTTCTCCCATAATTTAGGAATTTCTATATCATTCCATTTAGGAAATTCTAAATTATTTCTTACGGCCGAGGGCAGATTTTTTTAACCCGAGGGGTTTGACTCTTTGATTTGCTCTACTGCTACTCGGCCACCCAATTCAACCTCCTGCGATGACGGCAGGGGCAAGAGGTGCAAGACCTCGGACCGCTGAGACCCATGGGTGGCACCATGGCGAGTGCGAGCGCGACACGGTTTTCCTTCGGGATCGTCCGTTGGCGGGGCTGGAGCCGGCCCGAGAAGGCCAATCGAAGCTACTACATCACGTAGTAGTTTCAGTGGGCTTTTTCAATGAGAGTAAGCGATGACGTTTCTTTCAATCTGTATTTGTGTATTAGCTGTGTCCAATATGATCGGCGCAATCATCTTAGTCATCACAACAAGACGAATAGAGGATGCAGTTGATATCGCGGTTAAAGCTTTGGCTAATGATCAACCGGCCATTGACCTAAATCAGGAATGCCTGAAGAAGAGAAGTCGTTTGGATAAAAAGTGTACGTTGGATTCAAAATAGAGGGCTTTCTTCCTATGCCTAACGTCAACCGAATAGCTTCATTATTTTTTGGATAAGGCTTCACATACAGCTCAAGCGGATAATCACGATCTTTTTCGTCAAGGCTTAATCCATAATTTTGAGAGCCAACAAAAGGGCCATTGAGATGAAGTGACACCTTTGCTTTTTTTATTGAAAAGGCATTGATTCGTATTCTTTTGTTTGACTTGAGAACAAAACGCAACTGAGCAGAATCGCTCCCCTCTTTGTGATAGTAAGACCGACCTGTAATAGTTAGGCACGATGGCTGAGCAGATGATTTTTTCCAGACTTCAAACACAAGAATACCTGCACTAATTGACGTTGCTATTGCGGTTATCGCATCAAACATTTCCTTTTCTCCTCGCGGATATTTGTTAGTTGACACCTCCATTATCCCATGAGGATGACAGCCCGGAAAGACGGGCAACCTATTCCACAGCCTTCGAGAAATCGGGGGCTTTTTTCATTTGGAGATACGCCATGACAGACATCATCGAAACTCTCTGCAAATTGATTGCAGCAGCCATTGTGATTGGCTGGTTTATGGCGTGTCTCCCTGATATGTGCACTTGGTTTGCACGCTTTTAAGAGGCTCATTTATGAAGTACCAACTCAAGGCGTCAGCCATCAAAGAGATTGTGGCAACGGCAAGCAATATCACCGTAGCCCGTTTGGCGATTTTTCAAGTCGAACATGACTTCAACAATCACCCAGATTTGAAATCAACCACTGTGTCTTTGTGGAACAGCGATCACGGCGGCGCTCACCTTCAAATGCTCCTGGAACGTGACAAGTGTTGCGATCAAATCGTTGAACCGTGGGAATTAACTCAGGCCGAGATCGATTCAATCGGCAACGGAAAACAAGCCGCATAAAAGGAGAAGAAACCATGAGCAACCTGCCTGACGGCTGCACCGACGAGGACATCGAAGTCTATTTCTCCGGTTATCCAATGTCTGAAGACGATGCGAAAGATTGCATTCGAGAGGAGCTTGCCGGCGAGGGAATTGACGAAGACGAAATCGACGATATGGTCGAAGACGAGTTTGAACAGAACTGGTACTTCGTCAACTACTCGCAGCGCAACGGTGGCTCCGGTTATGTTCATCACTAATGTTTAGAGGCTCAACGATGTTTAAAACGAACGCTCAACAGATCCCGCTCCCCGCCACTCGAGCTGAGTGGTTGAAACTTCGCCAAATCGGTATCGGCGGATCGGACGTTGCCGCATTACTCGGCATCTCCAAATGGCGTACGCCACTGGACGTGTACCGTTCAAAGGTTGAGGAACCCGAAGAATTTGACAACGCCTCAATGGAATGGGGGCGTCGGCTGGAGCCGGTAATCCGTCAAAAATATGCCGACACAGTTGGCATGGCCGTTCAGGTTCCGGAATTCATGTTTCGTCATCCGGATCATCCCTTCATGATCGCTGATGTGGACGGCATCCGTGAAGACGGGCGCATTGTTGAAATCAAGACGGCTCGCACACAGCAAGGCTGGGGTGAAGAAGGGACTGATGAAATTCCAGACTATTACAAGACGCAGGTGCAGCACTACATGACGGTACTCGGTGCGACCTCATGCGATGTGTCGGTGTTGATCGGAGCTTCTGACTTCCGTATCTACACTGTTGAGCACGATCCGGAACTTGAAGCCTTGTTAATCGAATCCGAGAAAGACTTCTGGGAAAACTATGTTGAACCCCGCATTGAGCCAGCCCCGCAGTCGTTTGAAGAAATGAAGCAAGCGTATCCGCTTTCCGTTCCGACGATTGCCGACGCAAGCGAAGACTGCTGGCAAAAGGCCCGTGAGCTTTCTTACATTCGCGCCCAATTGAAGGACCTCGAATCAAAAGAAAAAGAACTCGCCGCTGCCGTTCAAGCAGAAATGAGGAATAGCGAAAAGCTCGCTTACAACGGACAGATCATCGCGACATGGAAAACATCCAAGCCCAGGGTGACATTCGACAAAGAGTCTTTCGAAAAAGCTATGCCTGACCTCTATCAAAAGTATTTGAAAGAAGGCAAAGCTTCCCGCACGTTTTTATTAAAGATTTGAAAAAGGACATTGATTTATGACGACCACTCAAATGATCAATCCGTTTGATGACGGTTCAAGCGCCAGTCGTACCGTGACACCGGTCACTCAAACCACTGAAAGCAGCCGTGCGGTGGCTGAAGTACAAGCGGCCTTGTTCATCGCTCGCACCAATCCCCGTGATCAGAAGCGCGCAATGGATCGAATCCTTAACGCTTGCTGCCGAACCACGTTAGCTGAATCCGCTGTATATGCCTACGCCCGTGGCGGCTCCAGCATCACCGGTCCGAGCATCCGCTTGGCCGAAGCCATCGCCCAACAATGGGGCAACATCCAATTCGGTATCCGTGAATTGAGCAATCAAGGCGGCAAGTCGGAAGTACAAGCTTTCGCTTGGGACGTTGAAACGAACACACGCCGTGAAATCACTTTCACCGTTCCCCACATTCGACACACGAAGAAGGGAAGCTACAAACTCGAAGATCCCCGTGATATTTACGAATTGGTCGCCAACCAAGGTGCACGCCGCTTACGTGCCTGCATTTTGGCCGTGGTCCCTGGTGACGTGGTGGAAGCGGCTGTCAATCAATGCCAGCTCACGCTTCAAGCCCACACTGACGTGACTGCTGAAGGCATTAAGGCGTTAGTCAGTGCTTTTGAAACATTCCGTGTTACCAAAACGCAGATTGAAAAATTCTGCCAATGCCGAGCTGAAGCCATCAAGCCCGCTCAAATCGTTCGATTGCGCTCAATCTATACGAGCCTTCGCGATGGCATGAGCAATCCTTCCGACTGGTTTGAACCGGAAGAAGCCGCTGTTACAAAGGAGACGGCCGCCATTGAAAACAAGAGTGGCCCCTCTTTGAAAGACAAGATCAAAGCCCGAAAGGCCAAGGCTGAAGCCGAGACTGTGAAGGCAAAAGAACCGGAGGCGGAACCTCAAACGATGGAACCTGTGTCTGAACAACCAAGGGAAAAAGAACCCATCCCATGGGATTCCGTCCAACCGGCAACTCAAACGGAAGAGTTGCCACTGTAAAGGCTTTGGCGGTGTCGTCCAGTCATGCGTGCGACTGTAGATAGAGCCTCGGCACCGCCAATCAATCCAACGGGGGAAAGCCTCTTCCTTGATCCGGGTAAGTACCCCTTACTGATTCTTTTTGGAGATAGCAACTATGCAAGCCGTGATGCAAATTGATGACAAGCTCCAGCTGCTAATTGATATTGAGGATGTCTGCGCATTAACCCGTTTGGGCCAAACCTCGATTTATCGGAAGATGAATAAAAGGAATAAAAAGTTGTACGACCCCTCATTCCCTAGACCAATCGATGCTGGTGTGCGAGTCAACTTATGGCGCTACGAAGACATAAAGACATGGGTTGCCAACCGCCCCGCGAGAGATGCCGCATGAGATACGTTCTTTTTTACCTCGCCATCTGGATGCTCGTCTGCGGCGTGCTGATTTTTGAATTCTTGGACATAGGAGCGATGTGATATGCCGAAGTCGAAGAAGCCTCGAAGAAAGTACCGCCCCAATCCAAGAGGAAAAATCATCTGGTACTCCCCGCTCGATGCGATTGATAACTTCGTCGATATGTTCACGAACATTGAATTGGTTTGTGAAACCAAACTTCCGAGAGGCAATTGCAGCCGAAGCGACGTGGAAATCATGATGGACCTTATCCAGTGGGGAAAGGTTTTTGTTGCTGACCGTGAGTATTTCACAGAGGAATCCAGACTGGATGCACAGTTCGTCTTGCACGAAGGCGCCCAAGCACTCTCAAACGTCATTGACCGCGGACTAAAAAAGGAACACTTTGTTTGCACCGGCAATGAATTAAATGCCATCCGCGATGCGGTTGATTTTGTCGGGCCGCTCGTCAAACAAGCGATCAAAGAAAGCCCTTCACGCACCGCACGAGAATGGCGAGTCATGCTTCGTTACTCAATGCAAGGGCGTGAGGCATCAAACAAACAAGTTCAGGCCGATGTATCAAGGGCATGATAATGTTGACAACGCAGAACAAATCCGCTTACAATGACCTCGTCATTACGAAAAAGGTAATGATCGGGCGTGGAAACCCGACTAGATCACCAGGCGCACACAGCCGCCTTACGTCTTCTCGTTTGAGCGGATTTTTTGTGCGCAGCTATCACTTCTTGACGAGTGAGGCCTGCGGGCAGCTTCGTGCTGGCCGTTACCTGGTGAACGGTATTTCCACCCCGCAGCGCCTCGCTCACCACCGTGGAAAGTGGTCCGAGGCTCCATCAACAAACACCAGGAGTCTTGACATGCAAGAAGTATCTGCATTTGAACCCACTTATGAGATCGGGTTCGTTCTTCAGCACATCAAAAATCACACCTTGAAACCTGAAATGGCCAATATGTCGGCCAAACATTTCAGGATCATCGCCCGTAGCATTCTTAAGGTTTTGCCGGATTCTCTGAATCATCCCATCGAAACGTTGGCTGACAAGTTTGACCAGTCCTATGTACTGGACGCCGCCAACGGACTTTTGGAAGCCGCCGACTACCTCGACACAATCGCCGATCAAAAGAGGAACTAATCATGACAAACGAAATCACAACTTTTAACTTTGATGATCAAGACGTTCGAATCATTGTTGACGAAAATAGCAACCCTTGGTTCTGTGCCAAAGACGTTTGTAAGGCGCTTGGTTACTCTAAGCCCTCGAACGCAGTGTCTCAACACTGTGTTTCTAAGGGTACCCTGAAACAGGGCACCCCTACATCTAGCGGGATTCAAGAGCTCACCTACATAGATGAGCGAAATCTTTACCGTTTGGTTATGCGTTCCAAGCTAGAAAGTGCCGAACGCTTTCAAGACTGGGTCTGTGGCGAAGTACTTCCGACAATTCGCAAGACCGGTGCTTACAGCAGACAACAACCCATCGCCATCCCTCAAACGCTACCGGAGGCTTTACGACTTGCAGCCGACCTTGCCGAGAAGAATCAAAAACTCCTCGAAGAGCAAAAGGTTAATGCGCCGAAAGTGGATTTCTGTGATCAAGTGGTCGCCGACAACGGTTCCATGACGATCACGAAGGCCGCCAAGGTGATTGGCTACCCGCCGAGAAAATTCAAGGACTACATTAGGCAGATTGGTTGGCTCTATGCCAATGCTGATACGCCAATGCAGCACGTTATCACTTCCGGTTACATGGTTCTTCGTTATGCACATTGGACGGACAACGATGGTAACTACGTCGAAAAGCCATACGCTCATATCACGGCAAAAGGTATGTTTGTCATTTATCAGCGGATGAGAAAAGAAGGGCTGATCGAAAAGAACGAACAGCTTGAGTTGGCTGCCTAATTATTGATAGAGGGTCGCATTTCAAATGTGACCCTCGTGGAGGTTTAAATGACGCACGTTGATTGGCACCCGTATCCGGAAGACATCCCCGATAGTTTAGAAAGTTATTTAGTTACAGTCGAGGATGAAAACGGCTTTAGTTACGTTGATAAAAAGGTGTATTCGGACGTGGCCGAGTGGCTTATTGATAAAAGATACAAAGTGATCGCATGGGCAGAGTTACCCGAAGTGTATAAACCAGAGCCAGAGGACAATCACCCGGATGCTATCACAGCTCGAAAGTACATGTCTGGCGATCCCGATACTGTAAAAGCACTTCACATTTTTGATGAGTAAAAACATGAAAAGCAATAGCAAAAATCCCTTTTGGTTTAATGCAAAACTTGAGCAATCGTACGCGAGACTTCGTATGTTCAAAGTCCTCGAAGCAAAGCAATGTGAGATAACAATTCGACCAGATAGTGTTTATGTCGACTTAGAAGACGGGAATGTATCTGAGCAACAAGGCATTGGAATTTTCGTTAGTGATTCCGATTTTGGAAATAATCACATTGAAATGAATTTGACTTTAAAAGAGGCACGCGAGTTTGCGAACGCGATTCTTAACATGGTCAATGAATTAGAGAAAAGACTTGACGAGTAGAAAAATGACTGACGAAAGAATTAAAGCAATTTTCGATCACTACGGCGAAGAGTCACAGCTTGGGAAGTCCCTTGAAGAGCTGGATGAGTTAAAAGAAGCAATCAGCAAGCTGATCGAACACAACAAATTTCCCTACTCAAAAAAGTGGGCTTACTACAGAAGCAACCGCGAAGCCTTCATTGATCACATTGCTGAAGAAATCGCCGACGTTCGCATCATGCTCGATCAACTTGAGTATGGATTAAAGATTGAACAACGCTGTACCGATTGGCGTGAAATGAAACTAATCCGACAGCTCCAGAGAATCAAAAACGAAAATTGAAAAAAATGCCCCTGCAAACCGCCGGGGCTTTCTTTATTTATCGCATTTCGAATAGCAGTAATCTGCCCAAGCCTGAAGAATTTCACGCATTTCTCCAATCACCGATTTTCTTAAATAAGCGTTGTTGTACTTTTCGGTGACGTGATCAAGACAATGTTCAATCGCCTTTTCTGAAAATTGCTTGTGATTAAACCGCACAGAATCGTAGGCCCACGCCTCAAATGATGCCCGAGCCGTTCCGTGAAGCGTGATATTTCTGGGCGAGCCATCGTCATTTAATAAATCAGGATCGACAAAAGGTACCTTCCCTGCTTGACGAAACTCTGCGTTGATTTTACGAATCATCATCGCACAAGTTGCAGAGGAGACTGAGATGATCGCACCATCTCGATCCGCTTTGGAAAAAACAAAATCGAATCCGTCTGATACGACAAACCTTGGTATGCGCTTCAAAAGTTCAACAGCTTGGGATGAAAGAGGCGTTTCTTTGTCAAACTTGATAACACGCTTCACCTTCATTTCATCGCGCTTGGTGATTTGAATCGGCGCTTCTGGACGATCCTTTTTGTCAAGGAAAATTTCAGACCAAAGACTGAGACGGGCATTTGATGCACGACTCACCGTCAATATCGTATATTGAATAAGTCGAGAGGTGACGTTTTGACGCTTTTGTAATTCGTTAAACAATTCAGGAATACGCTCAACCGGCAACGCTGGCTGGTGAGTTTTTTGAGTCCGCTCTGAATCAGGGGGTAGTAAGTCACGGAGTCTTCCCTTCAAATCAGCAGGATTTTCCATCGGAGGAATTTTTCCACTTCGGATACCAAAGTCAAAAGCACGCCGCAGTTCGCCCAAAACACGCTCAGGCGTATCAACCATCTCAACCCATTTTCTCTCAAATGATTTAGCCAATATCTCAGGTGTTAAAGCCTTTGCCGGCATAGCCAGAATATCTTTCGGTATGTGATTGCGAATGTAGCCGTTAACAATTTCAGCGTGGTCACGTGAAATTTTCTCCCCTTTAATAATAGAGGGTTTCCACAAACGGCCCTCCCCGAATTCACAAAAATCCAAAAGCATTTTTTGGACGGAATAAGTTTTCTTTACCTCTACCGCTGCCATCTTTTTCCGTCTTTCATCAATTGCTTCTTGTCTTGGATTTTCCCCCTTGGAAACTTTATTCCTCCAAACTAATGCTATTTTTCGTGCTTCGTCTAAAGAGACTTGTGGATACGGTCCTATTGACAAGTATCTTGCTTTCCCGTCAACCGTCATCCTCAATTGAAAAATTCTGGAGAAGTGGCCAAGTGATGTCTGAGTGACTTTTAGAATAAGACCCCGAACACCGCCAACTGCAATAGTCTTTTTTGCAAGTTTGGCTTGTCTATCTGTCAGAAGAGGAACTGCTCGGTTAGCCATATCATTCTCCAATATTATTGATTGAGCTAATGTGCCTTGATTTTGGCTTAATGTTCCTTCTAATGTGCCTTGAAAATTAGGCACATTAAATTTGAGAATATTCATCAAAAACGAGGCACATTACAGGCACATTATTGCATGCGCTCAGGAGAAAGACAAAGAAAGAAGTAGAAAGAGTCAGAAAGGGATTGAATGAGATAAAACCCCTGTAATTACAAGGAGTTAATGGTAGAAATAGAAAGAGCTAGAAAGTCTTAGAAACCCTCTAGCTCTTGATTCTTGGTGGCCGAGACGGGAATCGAACCCGTACGCCGTTTTAATTGGCGGCGGATTTTAAGTCCGCTACGTCTACCAATTCCGTCACTCGGCCAACCAATTCTGTATAGAAATAAGCCGTCGTATCAACACAACGGCTCATTTCCAAATTCTGGAGCGGGAAACGAGTCTCGAACTCGCGACCTCAACCTTGGCAAGGTTGCGCTCTACCAACTGAGCTATTCCCGCATAAATTTTTATCCACAGTTTGGAGGCGCGAAGCGGAGTCGAACCGCTCTAAACGGATTTGCAATCCGCTGCATAACCGCTTTGCTATCGCGCCACACCTTTAAATGAGCTGTGGAGCGGGAAACGAGTCTCGAACTCGCGACCTCAACCTTGGCAAGGTTGCGCTCTACCAACTGAGCTATTCCCGCATCGCAGGATTAGGCATTTTAATGATGTTTCTATACTTGTCAAGCCCTATCATAGAAAAATGCCGTGATCCTTGCAGATGACGGCATTTTTCATATTCAATCGCAACTGGTGATTAGGCTAAAGCAGCCTTTTCTTTTTTAACGCTCCAGAAATGCAATCCGATCACGATCACAAAAAGCGTAATCAAACTTGCCGCAAGCGACACATAGGCATTAGCCTCCGTTAAGCCCGCGCACACGTATCCGACGAATGAGGCGAAGGCTACGACACAGGCATAGGGCAACTGCGTTGCGACGTGTTCCATATGCGAACACCCGGCACCGGCCGATGACAAAATCGTCGTATCGGAAATCGGCGAGCAGTGGTCACCAAATACGGAACCCGCCAGTGTCGCCGACAGAGAAACCACCAAAAGATTCGGATCAAGCGCTTGAGCGATCGGCACAACGATCGGGATCAAAATACCAAAGGTACCCCAAGCCGTGCCGGTAGAAAACGCGAGGAATGCGCCAATAACGAAAATAACCGCCGGCAGCCACACAGCCGAGAACCCACCACCGGTCACAATGCTTTCGACAAAAACAGGCGTTTGCAACAAATCGCGACACACACCGGAAATCGTCCAAGCCAACACCAAAATGATGTTAGCCGGAAGCATCATCTTCATGCCTTCCACCGAACCATCCATGAAATCACGGAAGCTCACCACACCACGAGGCACGAACATGAAAAAGGCGACCACCATAGCACCAAAGGAAGCCCATACGAGCGCGCTGGAAGCGGAACTATTGCCTAAAGAGGCTTGGAAACTATGATAGGCGGGATCATCGCCCCAATAACCGCCTGAGTACATCAAGCAAAGCACGGCAAAAACAATCAAAGCACCGATAGGAACCACCATATCCCAGATCGTCCCCTTTTCACTCACTTTCATGGATGCCGTTTCCGTATCTGTATTACCCACGTCACCGGCTTCGGCTCGTTCCTCGCTTTTGAGCATCGGACCGAAATCCAGGCGCCAGATACACAGAATAAAGACCATTGAGATACAGCAAATGGCATAGTAGTTATAGGGAATCGTGGAAACGAAGGCTGAGAAATCACTCTCAAACGCCCCGGTTGATTTCAAACTACTGCCCACGGCAGCCGCCCAGGAGGAGATCGGCGCGATGATACAGACCGGAGCGGCCATCGAGTCGATGATATAGGCGAGCTTTGCCCGGGAGACTCGATAAGAATCGGTCACCGGACGCATCACCGTACCAACCGTTAAGCAATTGAAGTAGTCGTCAATGAAGATAAAAGCGCCCAAGCCACCGGAAGCTAGAAGGGAGCTGCGACGCGAACGAATTTTGCCGCTTGCCCACTTACCGTAAGCGCGACTGCCACCGGCCATACTGATGGTATAAACCAGAGCGCCAAGCAGGGTGCAGAAAACCAAAATATTGAAGTCAACTTTCGTTGCCATCAGATTAAAGGTTGTTTCGACGGTACCCATCAAAAGATTGGAATGATTCATGCCAACGGCATAAATCAATGTACCGGACAAAATACCGACCAACAAAGACGAAATCACTTCTTTGGTCAATAAAGCCAAGCCGATTGCGATAATCGGCGGTAATATGGATAACCATCCTGCGTTAAAAGGATCCATAGCTGAGTAGTCCTCTAGAGAAGAGAAATTTAATGTGTAATTTTTAATTTTAGCCTATTTTTAAAACAAAACTCTATGATTTGAAAGAACTTTCCGCGAAAAAAATGGGGCTGAAAAACTTCAGCCCCATGCGAAGACATTGAAAAACTATTGCGGCTTCACTGGCGTATCCGACGAAAGATAGGGACCGGCAGCCCGTAAGTAAACAATCATGGAATAAATCGTCAAGAATGCGGCCACGTAGATCAAAATGGTGCCTAACCAATACATTGAGATGCCTAAAAAGTCTTCATAAAAAAGTAACATCGGGATAGCGACCATTTGAGCGATGGCTTTAATCTTGCCGAACCAATTCACCTTCACTCTGGCGGCGGCCCCAACTTTCGCCATCCATTCGCGCAAAGCCGTTACCGTAATTTCTCGGCCGATGATGATAAGCGCAACGAGCATATCGACGCGATTGAAGTCAAGTAACACAATCAGCGCCGCGCAAACCATTAACTTGTCTGCCGACGTATCAAGAAACGCTCCAATGGCGCTTTCCATGTTGTAGCGACGGGCGATAAAGCCGTCAAAAGCATCCGTTAAAGCGGCAACCACAAAGATAATGGTTGCCCAAACATTTTGCATAAAAGGCGACAACACCGTATCAGGTACATAAAAAACCCCGATAATCAATGGAATCAGGGCGATACGGGCCCAAGTCAAAATCATGGGCACATTAATTGGTAAACGTTGGCGTTTCATTTTAGGGTGTCTTGCATTTAATCTTGTTCTTGCGGAGCGATCGATTGCCCGTGAATCTGAGTGAAGATACGCTGGGCAAGCTCCAATGATATACCGTCAATTCTAGCAATATCTTGAACGCTTGCGTTTTTTAATCCCCGCATTCCACCAAAACGGGTGAGGATTTTCTGGCGACGCTTCGGTCCTATGCCTTCGATATCTTCCAATTTGGACGAATTGCGAACCTTTGCACGCTTTGCCCGCATCCCGGTAATGGCAAAACGGTGAGCCTCGTCACGAATCTCGGCAATCAGCATCAAGGCCGGTGACTCTCTGCCAAGAACCAAAGGTTCGCGATCGGAATCAGCAAAGACCAAAGTTTCCAGTCCGACTTTTCGTCCCTCGCCTTTTGCGACACCAATGATGACCGATGTATCCAACCCAAGATCTTCAAACACCTCTTTGGCCATCTGAACTTGTCCCTTTCCACCGTCAATGAGCACAATGGTGGGCAGCTCGCCCTCGCCGCGACTGACCGGCAAATAGCGACGTTCAACCGCTTGACGCATGGCTGCGTAATCATCGCCGGGTTCGACCCCGGTAATATTGAAACGGCGGTATTGGTTATGCGCCATACCGGCTCCTTCGTAGACAACGCAAGACGCTTGCGTTGCCTCACCGGCAGTGTGACTGATGTCAAAGCACTCCATACGGATTTTCATCCAATCTTCATTTGGCGGGGTAATTTGCAACACTTCACACAGATTTTTCAAACGCGCCAACTGAGAACCCGTCGTTGAAAGATGACGCGCCAGATGGATATCGGCATTGGTGCGGCACATTTCCAACCATTGACGCCGGATACCGGTCGGGTTATGGACAACGGAGACTTTCCGCTCAGATAGTTCCGACAACAAGGTTTCAAGCTCTTCTTTATCACCACTGACGTCGGTAATAATTAAACTCGGAACCGATAACGATTCATAATGCTGGCTCACAAAGGCTTCGAAAATTTCCAACTCGTCGATTTCGCCACCTTTGGGTAACGTCGGGAAATACGCTCTGTCACCCAAATGACGGGAGCCGCGCACCATCGCCAAATTGACACAGACGACGTTGTTTTGGATTTTCACGCAGATAATGTCGCAGTCCACTTGACTGCCTGTCGTGTCAACCGTCTGCTGATGCAAGATGTTGGATAGAGCTGCGATCTGATCTCTTAGGATCGCGGCCTTTTCAAACTCCAACGCAGCCGAATGAGCCATCATGCGATTTTGAAGGTCGGTCATTAACTCATCGCTATGGACATCAAGAAATTGTTCGGCGCGACGCACATCGGCGGCATAGTCCTCTCTGGAAATGGCCCCGACGCAAGGTCCTGAGCAACGTCCGATTTGCGCCAGCAGACACACTCGAGATCGATTATTAAAGACACTGGATTCGCAAGTTCTTAAGCGAAACACCTTTTGCAAAATCTGAATGGCCTCTTTGACACTTTGCGCATTGGGGTAGGGACCGTAAAAGCGACTCTTTTTATCCACGCCACCTCGATAGTAGGCAATTCGCGGGAAGGCTTCCGCACTGATCTTCAAATAGGGGTAACTTTTATCGTCCCGAAACAAAATGTTGTATTTGGGCGACAAGGACTTGATCAAATTATTTTCTAAAAGCAACGCCTCGGCCTCGGAGCGCGTCACTGTGGTTTCAAGTCGTTCAATCTGAGAAACCATGATCGCAATTCTCGGCGTCAGGTCTTTTTTCTGAAAGTAACTTGAGACCCTTCGCTTCAAATCGCGCGCCTTCCCAACATAAAGGCAATGATCTTCTGCGTCAAAATAACGGTACACGCCGGGCAGCGATGGTAAATTCTTTAAAATAGCCTTGGCATCAAACGCCATGATTTCCTCAAAAAACGTCGTACTTCAAAATCATTGAAAGGTTAAGTATGTCACAAACCGGGCAAACATCAAGAACGCTTTCTACCGATATTTTTTGTCGGGTCATTGATAATTTCGGTGATGCCGGTGTGATGTGGCGCTTAGCGAAAGCCCTCACCGATGAAGGACTCGTCGTTCGATTGATCATTGATGATATTGAAACTTTGTCGCAACTCACCGCCGGCCTGAAGCCCATTGCGGCCATCTCCGAGCAATACCGCATTGAAGTGTTTCATTGGGAAAAGAGCTGGGACGCGGGAGAGTGTCCGCTTGAGCCGGCCGCCTTTGTCATCGAAGGGTTCGGTTGCAGGCTGCCCGCCAATTATGAAAGCAAAATGGCCCAAAGATCACCCTCTCCCCTTTGGGTCAATGTGGATTATTTCAGTGCCGAAGATTGGGTTGATGATTTTCACATGCAGCCGAGCATTCATCCCACTTACGGTCTTAAAAAATATTTTGTCTTTCCTGGCGTTTCCACACGATCCGGCGGGTTGATCATTGAAAAAGACTATGAAAAAGAAGAAAAGACGTGGAAAGCGTCACACGGTCATTGCGGCCCACTCAAACTATTTTTCTTTACCTACCCCTATGGCCCGATCCGTGAATTGGCCCAAACTCTGGCCGAACTGAATTTACCGATTCAAGTGCGGTGCGCCGCCACGCAGGCCGGGCAAATGCTCTACCAAAATATCAATGAATTAAATAGTGACCGCTTAACAGCAAAATTACTCCCGTTTGTCGCTCAAGAAAGTTTTGATCACTTTCTTTGGGACTGTGATTTGGCATTTATCAGAGGTGAAGACAGTGCCGCTCGAGCCATGATCGCAGGCGTTCCCTTTATTTGGCATATCTACCATCAAGAGGACAATGCGCATCAAGTCAAACTGCAGGCGTTGGAAAAGAAAATGAGTCATTGCTTCGATGACACCAATTTATTTAACGCCTGGTGCCAATTTCAAGAAGGATTCAATAACGGCGTGGTCCATCGCGATGCGCTGAAAATTATCGTCGAGCGATTAGACTCGTTGCGGCAATGCAGTATGGCGTGGCGGAAAAAAATTCATGCGAATGGGTCGCTAGCGCAAAAACTTTCCGAAATGGCGAAAAAAACGCTAAAATAGTGTGTTTCGCTACATAGCGAGCGAAAAAAGAAACGTTTCTTTGAGGGTTCTCCCCTCTGTTTTCGTCACTAATTGGTATAAGCGCCGGGTTAACCGGCGGCGGTCGCTCCCCGTCCGAATCGGCGCTTGAACAAAGGAAATAAAGAATGAAAATCGCACAAGAACTCCGCGCCGGCAACGTTGTGATGATCGGCAAGGACCCGATGGTTGTTTTGAAAGCTGAATACTCCAAGTCCGGCCGTAACGCCTCTGTTGTCAAGATGAAGCTCAAGAACCTCTTGACCGGCGCCGGCACGGAAACGGTTTATCGTGCTGATGACAAATTTGAAGACCTCGTGCTCGATCGCAAGGAAGTGACCTACAGCTACTTCGCCGATCCGCACTATGTCTGGATGGACGCTGACTACAATCAGTACGAAGTGGAAGCCGACGTGATGGAAGACGCTTTGAAGTACCTCGAAGACGGCATGCCCGCTGAAGTGGTCTTCTACCAAGATCGCGCCATCTCCGTTGAATTGCCCACGATTCTTGTTCGTGAAGTAACCTACACGGAACCGGCCGTCAAGGGTGATACCTCCGGTAAGGTGATGAAGCCCGCTCGTTTGGCTACCGGCTACGAACTCCAAGTTCCGGCTTTCGTTGAAACCGGCGACAAGATCGAAATCGATACGCGTACGGGTGAATACCGCTCCCGCGTGAAGTAATTCGAATCGGATAACACACCGACTCGAAACCTCCGAGAGTTCGCTTTCGGAGGTTTTTTGTTACTTATCTCGAATTGAGAGTCATTCTTAACACAGCCTCATGTAAGATTAGTCCGTCAGGTTTCAAGGACTCTAAAATGCCCAAAATCGTTAACTTCGGTTCCCTCAATATCGACTATGTTTATCGCGTTCATCACTTTTTGCGGGGTGGTGAAACATTAGCCGCCTCGGACCGCACTTTGCATATGGGTGGGAAAGGCCTCAATCAAACCGTTGCTTTAAACCGCAGCGGACAAACGGTTTGTCATGTCGGTGTTCTAGGCGAAGACGGCCGAGCACTTTTTGAGTTTTTGCGAAACGCTTCCGTTCAGACGGACTTCCTTCAAATTTCTTCTAGCGGTGCGTCAGGTCATACGATTATTCAGGTGACACCTGACGGCGAAAACGCCATTTTGTATTATCCGGGTACAAACTATCGACTAACGCAAACCCTCATTGATTCAGCACTTGAAACTTGTGCGCCGGACGATATCGTTTTAGTTCAAAACGAAGTCAACCTTGTGCCCGACATTATGCAAAAAGCCAAAGAAAAAGGCCTTCGGGTTGTCTTTAATCCCGCCCCCTTTTCGGACGATGTTCTTCACTACCCACTTGAAGCCGTGGACGCACTGATCCTAAATGAAACGGAGGCGACGGAAATGGCGCAGAAAGAAAACGCGACACCGCTTGAATTGATCGCCGAACTCAAAAAGCGTTTGCCTCATTGCCTCATTATTTTGACAACCGGTAAAAAAGGACTCATCTACACCGATGCGGGTGTTGATTACCGGTCAATGCCGGCATACAAAATGCAAGCGGTTGACACCACCGGTGCCGGTGATACCTTTGTCGGTTTCGCACTCCGGGCGATCACGCACTATTGGCAAAATGCCAACCGAGAGCGTTTTGAAGCGCTATTGGACGATGCCGTTTTGGCTGCGGGTCTTAGTGTGACGAAGGCCGGTGCCGTCGACTCAATTCCAACACTAGCCGAAGTCAATGCCTATCGACTTAGCAATCATTAGGAGTTAACGCATGAATAAAACAAAGATTATCATCGATTGTGACCCGGGCTATGACGATGCGGTCGCTTTACTTTTAGCCGCCGGCACACCCAATATCGAGATACTGGGGATTACGACCGTGGCCGGGAATCAAAGCCTTGAAAAAGTCACCAAAAACGCCCTGAGAATTGCAACGCTCATCGGACTAAACGACGTGCCGGTTGCCGCCGGCGCCCCTCGCCCCCTATTAAGACCGGCGGTTAAAGTCGCCAATTACATTCACGGAGAGTCCGGTCTTGACGGGACGACGTTACCCGAAACCGATCGGCCAATCGATCCCCGTCACGCCGCGCAATTTATTGTTGAAACCATCATGAGTGAACCGCCAAAGACTGTCACGCTGGTTCCCATCGGTCCTTTGACCAATATCGCGTTGGCCGCCCGGCTTGAACCTC
>URFF01000021.1 GCA_900546995.1 uncultured Sutterella sp. | reverse complement strand
CCATTAGGAAAATGATACTTCAAAAGTCCCTTTAAGGTCTAATGGAAAATTTGGGATCAATTTGTGCACAATCACTTGCACACTGATATTGAATTTGAACTCAACGTGTGGCATCATGTCGGCATGAGGATTCTTTTTACTCATCTCCTCATACCTCCAACGCTCCGTAGTCTTGACCACTCGGGGCGTTAGTTTTTCCGGCTTTGTTATCAACCGTTGGAACGGATTTCCAACGATGATTGGTCAACTCCGGCAAACGACCAATCCCTCGCTCAAAACGCCTCCTTCGTTTCAAGCGGTCGCAAAATTGTATCAATACGCCCATGAAAATAGCGAGGTCAAACCTCGCTCAAATTTCGGAGAAACTAAAAGCGTTCTTCTCAAGATTTTTGAGCTGTCTCGAGAAGAACGCATTGATTGGCTAATTTAAACCATTCGCTTTTTGTGCGTAACGAACAAATACTTCGAAAGCGTGCGGCATCGACTCGGTATCTTGAATGTCGAAGTCTCCGCGGTGATGGCCGTGATGTTCGCATCCCCAACGGAAAAATGCCCCTTGTCCGCCGTGTTCAACAACTCGTTTGACCATCAACGTGTAGTCTTCACTACCGGTAGGAACATCGAGGACGACAACTTTCTTAACGCCGTCTAGAGTTTGCTCAATGGCCTTTAACTCGTTGATGAGTTCGGGGCATTCGATGAGCGTTGTCGCCGCTCCCACTTTTTCAATGCTGCTTTCGACCTCGTAGGCTTCGGCGTTGCCGCGAACAATTTTCTCAACTTTGTCGCACATGTAGTCATTAATGGCTGACGTTTCTCCACGAACCTCCATTTGAATGTAGGCATGCACCGGCGTGACATTGCGCCCTTCGCCTGCGACCATACGGCCCACAGCGACTCGAGAGGCGCCATCTCCATGCCGTGGGATGCCGACCAACATCATCGCGGTGGCGCTCGCTGCCATTAACGCACTGTGCCCCATGTGAGGAGAACTACCGGCATGTGAGGGGCTTCCCTTAAAACGAATGTCAAACTTGGTGCTGGCTAACATGCCGGCTCTGACAACACCCATTTCGTGGAGATGGCACTGTCCGCCGCAGTGAGAAGCGACAATCGTGTCCACGTCATCCAAAATTCCGCTTTCCACAATGGCATTGGCTCCCCGAACACCTTCTTCGGCCGGTTGGAAAACCAATTTGAATGTGCCTTTCAAGCTCTCTTTGTTTTGCATGAGCCAACGGGCAACCGCCAATCCCAGGGCCGTGTGGCTATCGTGACCACAGGCATGCATGAGACCGGGATGTTTGGAGCGAAAACCTAACTTATTGGGAAGGTGTTCAGGATCGTCGGTTTCCTCCACCGGATTGCAGTCCATGTCAAACCGGAAGGCCGTGATAGGACCCTCGCGTCCTGTGTCGAACACAGCGACACAGCCCGTGTACTCATTAATACTTTGGATGAATTCTTCCGGGACACCCTCGTTGATGGCCCGTTGGATAGCTAAACGGACGGTATCAGGATTTCGTCCGAGAACCGCTTCCGGTTTGATGATTTGTTTTCCCAAACGGATGTCGGTAAAGCCAAGCGCTTTCAGGCGTTCTGCGACGATGTACGTGGTGTGAAATTCCGTCCAGCCTTCTTCCGGAATCGTGTGCAAAAGGCGGCGCGTTTGAATCATTTCGTCAAAAATGGATTTGTCCATGATGAGCCTCCCGAAGATGTACTTATTGACTCTCTTGATCATAGCGCTTGGTTTTGAGCTTGTGTTCAGTTAATTGGAGCGAGTCACGAGATTGAAAAAGCTCCCAATGCCTAGAGAGCATTGAGAGCTTTTAGTCGAAGCACTGAAAGTGTCATTCGCCTCGCGCAATCTTATCCATGTATTCGCAATAAGACGCTTTGGTCAGTAGTGGCTTAAAGTCCTTGCAGATAGCATCGGCATTTTCCGCGCCGTCAGCGAGTAAGTCAATCACGGTCATCGCAAGCGATTTAGGTGATTTGCCGTAAGCGGTCTTCGGGTCGGTTAAGCGGTAACTTGCTCCATGCAAGATGCCCGAGACACAGCCCACCCAGGGGTGAACGACCGGCATGATGTGAGAGACATCGCCCATGTCAGTGCTGCCAGCACTGTGTACGCCTTCCATGACATTGTCTTTGCCGAAAATGACTTCGGAATTAGCGCGTAAGAGTTCGCGCATGGCATGATTCGGTTTAAGCGGCAAGTAGCCTGGTAAATCTTTGATTTCGCACGTTGCACCGATGGCATCCGCGCCTGCCTTTAAAGCCCGGTTGATTTTGCGGTTATAAAGCGCAAGAGCGTCGATATTGGCTGCACGCACATAGCTTTCCATGGTGACGCGATCCGGAATGACATTGACCAAGTCGCCACCCGAATTAATAATCGGATGAAAGCGCACGCAATCGTCTTCGCGGAATGTTTCCCGAATGGCGTTAACACCCATCACACCCATCATGGCGGCATTTAAGGCATTGACACCTTTGTCAGGTGCGCCTGCGGCGTGTGCCGCAACCCCTCGGTATTCAATCAATTTACCGATAAAGCCGTTGCAAGAGGCACCCAACATGATATTGCCGCTAGACGAAACGGCCGGATCGGCGTGCATCTGAAGCGCCATGTCGATATCGTCAAAAGCCCCTTCGGCAATTAATTCGCATTTGCCGCCTAAATAGCGTAGCTTTCCTTCTTCCCGAAGCTTGTTACGATAGTCGATTTCCACGTATTCTTCGGCCGGTACGGCAAAAAAGACGACATCGCCGTCTAACTCATCCATGACGCCGGTGTCTTTAAAAGCTATCGCAATGGCAGCCAGGTTGGCTAGCTGCACGTTGTGGCCGCAGCAGTGCGCAGCGCCTGTCACCGCGTCGCAATCGGGATGGTCTCGGCAAACAATGGCATCGAGTTCTGCCAACACGGCAACCGTGCGACGTGATTGACGTCCTTTCATACGGGCTTTAATCCCGGTAATGCCAAGCCCTTCGACATATTCAAGGCCTAGCGAATCAAAAAGCGCTTTCACCTTAGCGGCAGTCTTCGTTTCTTTAAAACCTAATTCAGGTTCATGAAAGATGTTTTCGCCAAAGGCTTGGATGTCGGCAAAGCGTGCGTCAATCGCAGCGTTAACTTTTGCCTTGAGTTCTTGTTTATCCATGATTGAAATGTCCTTTCAATAAAAATTAGAAGACACCTTCTAAGTGAAGCATGATTTCGGCTAAAGCTGTTGCGCAAATGAAACTTCCGGCGGAAACGGCCAAGGCAACCGGCACAATTTTCCACGAGAGTTTCTTAAACGCATCTAAGTCCTTACCTAAGCATAAACCGCCGTAAGCCAAAATTGGCGTGGTAATCGATAAAAAGCCCACGTCTTTCGTGTGCGACAAAATCCAGTCGCTTGCAGGGAAATTCGGTAACGACACAACCACAGCGACCGCCGAAACCCAAAAGACCATCGGCAATTTTTTCAAAACGGGCAGTTGACTGAGCACAATGCCAATTAAAGCGATCACGACCAGAAAAAGGCTTCCGATCGAAGCGGCGGCAAGATTGCCGTTACTGCCAACGGTATGGGCAATTGCCGAGAATATCGCCGTTACGACCAAAATAAAGAGGATGTCCTTCATCTTTTCCGCATAAGCCAACATGATTTTTCTCCTTTCAATGTTTTGGTGTAACGTCAATTAAAGTTTTTGGGGTTGAGGTTCGTGATCCAAGTCGACGGCGGGTTGTGCCTGCCCTTTGTCACCGGTGAAGAATTCGTAAATTTTGATCGTCACGGGGAGCGAGACAAAAAGTGCGAAGTAAATACCCAGAATCGACGTCATGAGGTTGGCAGCGGCCGCGTAAGCTTGCACCAACTGTGCTTCGTGGGGGTAGGCGGCCACAATGGAGCCGACGCCGGCGGCCATCATACTCGCCGAGCCGATACCGGCGCCCATGGCTAGCGCATGTGGGTGGAAAATGTCCAATTGTGCGATGACACCCGATAAGAGCGAAATCCAAAGCGCGCCGAAAAGCGTACCGCAGATATACATCCCCATCACGCCATGTCCTTCGGGGCTGGCTAAACCGAACTTTTCACCGATGATGGCGACATTGGCTTCTCGGTCAATCGAGTAGCAGGCACCGATGGCTTCGCGACGCATTTTCAAAAGTAGCGCAACCGGTAACCCGAAAACGAGCGTGCCGAAAAAGTGGCCGAATTCCTGCATGATGAGCGCCCAACCCGAATTCAAAAGAATCGAGAGATTGGGGCCGATATCTAAGCCGATTTTGGCCACAAGCAACAGCATGGCAATCGGCATGAATTTGGCGGCGCGATCCATTTGCGCACCATTTAAGATGCGAAGTCTCGGCCAACTTAAAATGCCACCGATCACGAGTGCGTAAAGCAAAGGCAGCAGCACGACGAGTCCGAATTTTTGCACGCCGATGGCTTCTGCGATAACGACCACAACAAGGGCCAAAATGTGAAGTTTCAAATTCCCTAAGTTTTTCATAATCAGGATCCTTACGGTTTGCCTCAAAGCCGATTCCGATGAAAAGTGCTTTGCGGCAGATACTTTGGGCCCTTGTTTACTCTTCTCTTAAGAGAGGAGGTTGTGCCGAACGGATAATTCCCGAATAAATGGAATCAACCTATAACGGCGGACGAAAGCATCAAATTGTCAAAAAATTAAATGGAAGAGTGATGTTTGACTCCGAGAAGGAGCGGGCGCGTCACAAAGCCCAATCGAAGCGGCTCTTAGAGTGAGCTGCCTGATGATGTAGTGTGTGATGTGGATGTGGTGCGGGAGGTGGAGCGAGCACAGAACAGTTCAGCGCGAGGCGCCTGTGGGTCTAAACAAATCCTTTGGGCTGGTACCCGTTGACATTGTCTACATAGCATGGTTTTTCTCCCAATGACCACAATCTCAAAAAGAAAATGTCTTTTTGAATATGAACGTGTTTTTACTCTAGCAGACCGAAATAGGTTTGTGTTGGCATCATGCTAACCATTATTGCCTAGAGATTGCTAAAAAAACAGATTTGAGTTGCCATTTTCCTGACAAGGTGCCATCGAAAAAGCATTTTCATGGTGTATTGCAATTTAATATACACTTATCTAAAATCATTCTGTCTCCTAGGAGGTGATATGAGTATTGCAATTTCTATTCGATTGCCTGAATTCACGGCTCGTCGCTTGGAAGAGTTGGCTCAGAGAAGTCAGCTTTCTAAAACCGACTTAATTGTTCAGGGGCTGGAATCTATTTTTGCATCAGAGCTTGATCGGAAAATAATGTATTTAAACGATCGCCAGTTTGACGAGGTTCTCGACTTTTTAAATAAACCAACATCAAAAGATATAACAAATCGCTTAAATAAAACATTACAAACACCGTATCCTTGGAAACAAAATGAGTAACGAATTGGAGTTAGCTGGCATTTATTCCTTGGACAAGATTTCAGATGAACAATTAATCCAATTTGATTGCGGCAAACTCTCATTAAATGAGTGGTTGAAACAAAAGGCAAGGAGTAATGAGGTCTCCGGGGGTAGCCGTACTTATGTCCTATTGACATTGACTGGTAAAGTTGCTGGGTTTTATTGCCTATCCAATTTTTGTCTTGCGCACGATGGAATACGAGCGATGATTCGACGAAACATGCCTAACCCGATTCCAGCGATTTTGCTAGGTCGTTTAGCCATTTCAAAAGATTATCAAGGACGAGGAATAGGTCGTGCGTTGTTGCGTCATGCGATTGAAAAAGCTCGTCGGGTATCTGAAATCACAGGCGCTGCACTTCTGATAACGGAGCCGCTTAATGAAAACGCCTCTTCGTTCTATCTACATGTCGGCTTTGCTCCCGTAGGGAAAAATTTGCCGTTCTTAGCTATCAAGTTGCATCGGCCGTAAAACTAAGATTAAAACCTAAACAAAAGCCCTGATCGACTATTTCGTCAGGGCCTTTGTAGCATTAGGATTAAAAATTAACCGAGTTTCTTGAACTCAGCCGCCAAACGGTCAAATTCATCACTCCAGTCTTTTTTCCATTGAGCTTTGGTCTCTTCATCAATCCAGGCCCCATCGATGCCATTGATCATGAATTCTTTGAGGTTTTCCACAGAGAAATTCAAGAAGTTGTACATGAGCATCCATGTTTGCGTGGCGTTGACGTGGTGCATCGTCGGGTCATCGGTATTGGGGTGAACACGCAATCCCATTTCCACCATCTTGCGAATCGGTTGCTTGATGGCCCATTCTTCGTCGCTAAAGGTGCGCAGATAGTAAGAGTTCGTGGGGACCACCGTAAAGATCTGATTCTTTGCTTTGGCTTCTTTAACGAGCTCGGGATTGTCGATAATTGTGTAGCCATGATCGAGTCGATCAGCCTTGAGTAACTGCATGGCGGTGCGGACATTGCGCCAATGGCAGCCGAATTCACCGGCGTGAATCGTGATTTTGAAACCGGCTTCCTTGGCTAAGAAAAAGGCCTTCCAGAAGTTTTCCGGTTCATGATCATTTTCTCGGTAATCGATCCCGAGACCAATGGTTTCGGGTGCGCGGTGAGCGATCATTTCTCGAACCAACTCTTCAGCGAATTCCGGATCGGCTTCACGGTCAATCGCCGGAATTAAGCGTCCGATCACACCGAAATCTTTAAAACCCTTGTGAATGCCTTCGATAATGGCGTTTTGAGCCGCTTCGAAACTGTAGTGGCCTGCGAGCCCTGTGTAGTTCCAGAAAAATTCTGTGTAACGGATGTTGTGCTTTTTGCAATCGGCAAGGTACTCGTAGGTAATACGAGTGAGCATTTCAGGCTTAATCAGAATTTCTTTCTCAAGCGCGCGGAAAATACGCAATACGCCGACCGGTTTGTCCCCACGAGTGAAAAAGCCGTCGATTTCTTCCTGAGTGACGGCGGCTCCGGACTCTTTCACCAAATCCTCAAAGGTGCTTTTTTGAGTGGTACCCAAGAGGTGGCAGTGCAATTCTGTTTTGGGGATGGCGGTGAAAAACGCCATGTGTTTTTCCGTCATCGGACGAGCAAAAGGCGAGTCCGGAACAAACGCAGGATTGTCTTTACGCATGATGAGATCCTTAAATAAGAAAGAGGCGACGCAACAATCGCCTCTTTGTTCAAACAGCAAAAAAATTAGATGACAACGCAGCCGGCTTGACCCGGTTGACGTTCGACGATTTCACCCAAACGGAAGACTTTTTCGCCTTCGGCTTCAAATGCTTTCATAGCGCGATCAGCGTCTTCAGCGGCGACAATCACCACCATGCCGATACCGTTATTGAAGACGCGGTGCATTTCGTGCGGATCGATCTGGCCGGCTTCTTGTAACCAGTCAAACACAGCCGGGCGAGTCCAGCGATCTGCGTGGATCACGGCTTGGGTATTTTCGGGCAACACACGCGGCACATTTTCAATCAAGCCGCCGCCCGTAATGTGGGCCATGCCTTTAATCTTGACAGACTTCATGACGTTCAAAACTTGTTTGACGTAAATACGAGTCGGTTCCATGACGCAGTCTGCTAGCGTGCGGCCATCTAACGGCATATCCCAAGGGGTGTTCGTTACTTCGACGACCTTGCGGATCAAGGAAAAACCGTTTGAATGGGGACCGCTGGAGGCTAAACCGAGCACCACGTCGCCTGCGGCAATGCTCTTACCGTCAATGGCTTCATCTTTTTCGACGATGCCGACCGCAAAGCCAGCCAAGTCATATTCGCCTTCAGGGTACATCCCCGGCATTTCAGCCGTTTCCCCACCGATCAAAGCGCAACCGGCTAATTCACAGCCGTGAGCCACACCGGCCACCACGCGTTCCGCGATATCCACATCAAGCTTACCGCAAGCGTAGTAGTCCAAGAAAAAGAGGCTCTTTGCGCCTTGAACCAAAATATCGTTCACACTCATGCCCACGAGGTCTTGACCGACAGTGTCGTGTCGACCCAAGGTGAAGGCAAGTTTCAATTTCGTGCCAACGCCATCGGTACCCGTCACAAGGACCGGGTTTTTATATTCCTTGGAGATTTCGAACATGGCACCGAAACCGCCGACGCTAGCGAGCACTCCGGGAATCATGGTGCGCTTCGCGAGCGGCTTGATGCGTTCAACCAATTCATCGCCGGCATCAATGTCAACACCGGCGGCAGCGTAGGAAAGTTGCGTCATAGGATTTTTTTGCCCAAAAAAGTGAAGGTGGCGGTACACTTGCGTATCCGCATTAAAATCATCTTATTTTAGCAAGGCCGGCCTAATTTTTTAAGACAATGCTGTTCGAACAATTGCCCCTCGATATCGCTATGGAGCCACCTGCAACGTTGGACAATTTCGTTGCCGGAGAAAATGCCGAGGCACTCGCTTGTTTAAAGCGAATGCAGGCCACGGCTGACCCCCAATTGGTTTACCTCTGGGGAGAGTCGGGCGTCGGTAAAACGCATTTGGCGATTGCCATGGGACTTCAAGATGATGACGTGCCGATCTTTAGTGAAGAGCGTTGCCGCTACGCGGTGGACGACGTCGACACGTTAACCGAAGAGGGGCTGGATCGTTTATTCGCGCTTATCAATGAAGTGCGAGTTCATCCACAATGCACGCTTGTGATGACCGGCTCAAAGTCGCCCGCGGAGCACTTTGTTCGTCCCGATGTCAGAACACGGCTGGGTTGGGGGGCGGTTTTCCATATTAAGCCCTTGCATAGCGAGATGTGGACAGTGTTACTGACTCAGGCTAAATCGCGTGGGTTTGAGGTGACGCCTGAAGCAAGACAGTGGATGAAAACGTATCTGCCTCGCGACATCAAAACCTTGTCGCATCTATTGTCTGAAATGGATCGGGAGCTTCTCGCGCAGAAAAAAGCCGCAGTGACTGTACCACTTTTGAAAAAGTGGTTACAAAAGAAGGCGATGGCCGATAGAGGACTTTAAACCCTGGATTTGTGAGTGAGCCTTTTCGTGCTTACAATGCACGCGAGTCATTTATTTTTCGATCGCCCCGGAATCCCGACAAAAAGAATAATCGAACAAGGGTTTCGCCCCATGACGGGCGTCTTTTCGGTGGCATCGTTTTCAATGTCAAGACCATGATTAAGGAATTTATTAGAGATTTATTTTCTTCCAAAAAGAAAGCGGTCAATCGCACGCCTCGCACTGTCCCTCGTGATGAACACGGAATTGATCGGCGAAAGGTGAGTTTGGAGGCGATTCGAACCGTTGAGAATCTACAGCGCGCAGGCTTTGAAGCCTATGTTGTCGGTGGTGCGGTCCGTGACCTTTTGCTGGGTGTCACACCGAAAGACTTTGATGTGGTGACCAACGCCACGCCCGAACAAGTCAAGCGCTGTCAGCGCCGAGCCATCATTATCGGGCGGCGCTTCCGTTTGGTGCATGTCCTTTTCGGTCGAGAAATCATTGAATGTTCAACCTTTCGGGCACTAGGCGGCGAAGGGGTTGAAAAAGACGATTTTGGACGCGTGGTGTCCGATAACGTGTTTGGCGAAATGTGGGAAGATGCCGCCAGGCGAGACTTTACCATCAATGCGCTTTACTACAATCCGAGCACCGAAGAGGTGATTGACTATCACGACGGCATCAAGGATATTTTGGCTGGCGTCGTTCGTATGATCGGGGACCCCGAGGAGCGCTATCGGGAAGATCCCGTGCGAATGCTTCGCGCCGTTCGCATTGCGGCAAAGCTGAACTTCAAAATTGATGAAAAGACCTTGGCTCCGATCAGTTCTCTGGCGGGGCTTCTTGCCAATGTTCCCGATGCCCGTTTATTTGACGAAGCGGTGAAGTTACTTACCTGCGGACGATCAATCGCCTGCATTGAATGGTTAAGAAAGTTGGGGCTTTATCGCAATGTCATTCCGCTTTTGGAAGTGGCGCTCAAAGAAGAAAACGGGGAAAAATTCTTGATGCTTGCGATGAAGCGAACCGATGAGCGCATCGCGATCGGTAAGAAAGTCTCGCCCGCGTTTTTATTCGCCACGCTGCTTTGGCCTTTGACCTATCGGGTTTTCGAAGAGCGGTTGGCTCGTGGGGAACCGCAAGTGGCTGCGATGATCGCCGCCGGTCAACAGGTGCTTCATCAGCAGTGCGATCGTTTGGCGATCAACCACCGGTTTTCCGAAGATATTCTCACGATTTGGGCGATGCAAATTAAATTGCTGCGACGTTCTTCAAAAGCCGCCTTCGGTTTATTGAATGTGCCGAAGTTTCGTGCAAGCTACGACTTTTTGCTCTTGCGAGGTCTTTTGGGTTTTGTCGATCAGGAGATTGTGGATTGGTGGACACGCTTTCAGGAAGTCGACGATGATATCCGTCGTGAGATGATTCGTGAGC
Source organism: uncultured Sutterella sp. (assembly GCA_900546995.1). Classification (GTDB taxonomy): domain Bacteria; phylum Pseudomonadota; class Gammaproteobacteria; order Burkholderiales; family Burkholderiaceae_F; genus Aphodousia. The sequence goes on along the minus strand of URFF01000021.1, from coordinate 13,134 downwards.
AAGCGGAAATCAATAGTCGCAATCGTAAGCCCAAGCGCGGGGAGCCGAAAAAGCCCACGAAGGCGCAGATTAAACGTCAACTTTTAAAAGAAGCCGATACATGGCAAGAGCAGCGTGATATCGATCTTTTGGTGGATGTGATTGAAGATGAGCCGCTCACAGCCATTTCGCAAAGCGAGACGCCTGCTAAAAAGCCGCGTGCTCGGCGCAGTTATTATCGCCGCAAGGAGGTTAGAAAATAATGTCCGAGTTGGCTTATGTCGCATTGGGCGCAAACCTCGGTGATCCGTTAAAGACGTTAAAGATGGCTATTCGCGCGATCGAAGGGGTACCCGGTATTCAATTAAAACGGTGTTCGTCTTTTTACAGGACGGAGCCGATTGATTCGAGCGGCCCCGATTACGTCAATGCTGTGATCGAAATTGAAACACAACTGCAAGCTGAAGCGCTTTTAAAGACGCTTCTCGATATCGAAAATGACTACGGGCGTGTACGCCCCGCGGGGATTCACAATGCCCCGAGAACGCTCGATTTGGATTTGTTGCTTTATGGTGAAAAAACGCAGCAAACAGCTTATTTAACGCTTCCTCACCCGAGAATGCATGAACGGGCCTTTGTGCTTGTTCCACTGACTGAAATTGCGCCGCAAGTGAGCATTCCCGGTTTGGGGTTGGCAAAAGACTTTTTACCTCACGTGGCCGATCAGGCGATTGAAAAGGTGAATTAACGATGTTTTCGGTTTTTACGCAATTGCCGCCGATTGCACAGACGGTGATTTTACTTTGTATCTCCAACACCATCATGTTTTGCGCTTGGTACGGGCATCTTCGCTTCGTCAGTCCCAATCGCACATGGCTTTTCGCGGTTGTTCTCGGTTGGGGAATCGCCTTTTTCGAATACCTTTTTAATGTGCCCGCAAACCGCATCGGCTACCAAGTGATGAGCGTGGCGCAATTGAAAATTTTGCAGGAAGTGATTTCGCTCGTGATGTTTATTCCCTTCATGATGCTCGTGATGAAGGAGCCTTTGAAGATGAATTACATCTACGCGGGCTGCTGCATGGTCGGTGCCGTGTATTTCATGTTCCGAGATTAAATCAGTCTTTAGCCTTTCTGGTGATTTTTGGTGCTAGCCACGGCATACAGATAAGGCCGCCAACAATTGCGAAAAGGCCGCCTGCAAAGCCGATGTGAGCAATTTGAGCATGTGCGGTCACCAATCCTCCCACTAAGGCCCCGGCGCCGATGCCGACATTACAAATGCCAGAATAGATGGACATGGCTATCGGCGTTCCCTCAGGGGCTAATTTGATGACGCTAGCCTGGAAAACCAATCCGAAGACGGTGAACGCCATGGCCCACAAACCGCAAAGCCCAACGGCACTGACCATGGAGCCGCTCATCGGAAGCAATAGGAAGAGAAAGAATCCCACGCCAAAGGTTGCCGTTGCGAAGAAAAATCGCGGAAAGCGTTCATAACACTTCGAAAAAACAATGCTAGCAACAATACCGGCGATGCCAAATACCGTCAGTGTCATGGTGATGTCTGTTTCAGGCATATGGACAATTTGCGCCAAATACGGCTCGATGAAACTGTAGGCGGTGTAATTGGCAGTGAAAACGAGTGCGGTAATTAAATACAGTAACCAGAGCAAGCGATTGCCGAGAATAAGTGGCAATTTCGCCATGACGGACCCTTGAGCCGTTTGTACCTTCGGGAAAATCACCAATAGACAAAGTGCGATGGCAAAGGCGACAGCGCCAATACTGAAAAAGGTCGCCCGCCAACCGAGATAAAGACCGACGGCTCGCCCGAGAGGAAGCCCCGCAATCATCGCGATAGCCGTTCCGGTGGCGACCATGCTAAGTGCGGCAGCGCGTTTACCCGCCGGCGCGATTCGAACGGCAAGCGGGGAGGCAATGGACCAAAAAATGGCATGAGAACAAGCCACACCGATTCGAGAAAGCATCAGTGTGATGAAACTTGGTGCGATGGCTGACAAGACGTGACTGACTGTGAAGAGCGCCAAAACCCCCAGAAGCAGCTTTTTGAATTCCATTTTGGACACGAGCAGCATCAACGGTAAAGACAATATTGTCACGATCCAGGCGTAAACCGTGATGATGAGACCGGCTGTCGATTCAGTGATTTGAAAATCTTTGGCGATATCAATCAGAAGACCGATCGGAATAAATTCTGAAGTGTTGAAAATGAAGGCAGAAAGTGTCAAGCAGGCAACCGGTGCCCAGCGCTTGAAAAACGAGTCTTCCGACATACGATTCCTTTCACAAAATTGCGCGGATTATATCGGGAAGATTTTCAAACTTAAATAGAAAAGCCGCCGATTTTTTTTCGGCGGCTAAGCAGTTAAGCTGATGCTTTAGAAGGAGCAACTATTGACCGAACCACTTCTTGTAGATGCGGTCATATTCGCCGTTTTCTTTGACAGCCTTTAAGCCGTCATTGACCATCTTTAAAAGTTCCTTGTTATTCTTTGCAACCGCAATGCCGGACTTTTCGCTATTGAGTTGGCCGGGCAGTACCAAGACACCCTTGTCGCCGCGTTTGGCAATGTAGTAATTGACAACGGGTTTGTCGTGAATAACGGCTTCGCAGCCTTTGTTAGCCAATTCCATAAAGGCTTCAGGGCCATTATTGAAAAGTTTGACGTTTTTACCGCTGATCTTTCCGACCGTGATAGCGCCCGTGGTACCGATTTGAGCACAAAGCGTCTTGCCCTTTAAATCGTCAACACTCTTATATGTGTCTTTGTCAGCCGCACGGATCATCACAACCAAACCGTTGTCGTAATACGGTTCAGAGAAGCTGATGCGTTTTTGACGCTCTTCGGTAATGGTCATGCCTGACATGGCAATATCGATGGTGCCGGCTTGCAGTGCCGGAATCAGACCGTCAAAGGGGATGTTATTCAACTGAACTTCAGCGCCTTGACTCTTCATGATGGCAGTGATCAACTCCATGTCAAAGCCCGCGGGTTTACCGTTTTCGACAAATTCAAACGGAGCAAAAGCCATGTTTGAGCCAACTTGGTAAACCTTTTCGGCCGCATTGGCACTGGAAACAAAACCGACAGCGGCAACAGCCATGGTGACAAGGGTCAGAGGCGTTTTAAATTTCATGATTCTCTCCAAAATTTTGATCTGATCTCGTACTCGAGTCAGTGAGTGTTTCTTAAGCGGTTTGCATCAATTGCAAAGCAGATTGCGGACAGTTTATCGGGAATGCGGATTCATGCAACGGCTTTTCTCTTTTTGGCCCATGCAGTATCGTTTCGAAAAATAAGGGGAAAATGTTGCTTATTTCAAACAAATGGTCGACTAATAAGGACATTGTAGTAGATAGAAATGTCTCTGAGCCCACTTTAAGTGGTTAACCCATACTCTATTTAAGCGATATGGGGACATAACAATGATGATTTGTCCGTTTTTGGGGATTGCCATGAAGGGCGGACAAACAAATATCGACTAATTGTCACCAAATTAGTTTTTTGATTTAACTCAAAAAATATAGAAAAAGCCGCCACTAGAGTCGTGTGAGGGTTAGTTGTCATCTTCTTCAATAGGCACTCGGGGCGCGACGGCACAGATTAATTCGGCGGCAATGGTGCCGGCACGCATGGCCAGATCGGTCACGGCGATATGCGTTCCCCATAACTCGACGGTACTGCCGACGTGCGCTTCGTTAATGTCTGTAAGATCTACCATCATGACGTCCATGGCGATATTGCCCACGATTGGCGCTATTTTGCCTTCAACGTAAACCGGTGAGCCTTGTGGCATACCACGCAGATACCCGTCAGCAAAACCACAGGCGACCACTCCGATTCGACTGGGGCGAGTCGCTGTGAAACGGCTGCAGTAGCCAACCGATTCACCCGGTTCAATGTTTTGGATGGCGAGAATTTCCGAGCTTAAAGTCATGGCAGGTTTTATGCCGAGCGTTTCGCTGGAGATCGCAGGCTCCGGGCTGATACCGTATAAGCTGATACCGACACGTACCGCATCGCCACCGACTTCAGGTAACCAAATAGTGGCTGCAGAATTTGCAAAACAAGCGCCGCTTTGACGTTTGGCAAGCGCTCCGAGCCGTTCAATTTGCTCTTTAACGGAGACGGGACCACCGTAATCAAAATCCGGACACGCATTGGCAAAATGCGTCATGATACCCATGACAGTGACGCCATGAATGGCATTTAAACGTTGTCGAACGGCTGCTTCATCTTCTGGGCGGAAGCCAAAGCGATTCATCCCGGAATTAATTTTGATGTGAACTTTTAAATCGTTAAAAGGGGCTGATTCTTCAAGTAGCCGAATCCCTTCCTCATTATGTACAACCGTTTCAGCTCCAAGTCGTTCGATGATTCCCAAATCGTCTTTGCGGAAAAAGCCTTGAAGTAGCAGGATGCGCTTTGTCCAGCCGTAGGATCGAGCTCTTTCGATATCGACAATGTCAATCATCGCCAAACCGTCGGCCTCAGTAAAAGCACGAACGGCGCGCTCTAAGCCGTGACCGTAAGCATTCGCTTTGACAACGGCCCATAGTGTTCGTCCGTTTGCAAGTTTTTTCATGGCGGCTAAGTTGTGACGAAGACTTCCCATGTGGATGGTGGCTTTAATCGGACGAGGCATGATAAGCGCCTTTCAATAACAGAAACAAAATGCGAAGCATTATACGACTACTTCTCTATCAGATATCTCAATTGTTTGAAAAGACTAAGGATTTCTCTATACAATCGTGCATCTGATTTTTTTGTGCTAACGCGGTCGAGGGCGGATACGCTCCCGGCCTTCTGGTCGTTATTGAATTTTTGTGGGGAGTGAGATGCTTTTTCGGTTATTTCTTTTCTTTTGTGGTCTCGGTGTCATGTCTACTGGCATTGCCATGGTGACCAATGCCGGACTGGGTACGGGGACCATCAGTAGTGTGGCCTTTGTTTTAAAAGAATTAACCGGTCAAAGTATGGGCTTTTACGTCTTTCTCACGAACGTCTTTTTCTTTGTCATCCAGATTTTGGTTGAACCCAAAGGGATTTTGGGGAAAGCCATTCGACAACTTCCCATCTGTTTTGTTTTCGGGATTTTGATTGATGCCGGGATGTGGTTAACAGGGCACATTGTTCCTCAAGCGTACTGGCAGCAAATTGTGATGGCTTTTGCCGGCTCATTTTGCACCGGAGCGGGGATTGCCTGTTTGGTTTTTGCGCGTTTGGCCATTTTGCCACCCGAAGGGCTGGTGTTGGCCATTTTGCATCGCTTCGGCGGCTCCTTTGGAACACTAAAAATGATGATTGATATCTTCCTTTTGGTGACGACAGTAATTGCATCACTTTTGACACTTGGAACCATTGTTGGTGTTCGTGAAGGGACTTTCATTACGGCGATTTGCTCAGGGCCGATTGCCAAGGTCGTTTTGAAATGTTGCGCCAAATTATTCCCGGCACACCGGGTCATTGATTAATTTTTGAAAAAAGGTAGTGGAAAAATTTGACAAGCAACAGTGGGTCTGTATAATTCCGTTCTCACTTGTTGATCGCGCGGTTAGCTCAGCGGTAGAGCACTGCCTTCACACGGCAGGGGTCACAGGTTCGAACCCTGTATCGCGCACCAAAATTTGTGATATAATACGAAAACTTGTTGCCCGGGTGGCGGAATGGTAGACGCAGTGGATTCAAAATCCACCGGTGATGAGCCGTGAGAGTTCGAGTCTCTCCCCGGGCACCATGATGAAGATTTGCACGTAGTTTTACGTGCTTTTTTTGTGCCTATTAATAGTATAATTTCCTTATAAATCAGTAAGTTATATATTTTTGCGTGTTTTTGCTTGTCTTTGCTAATTCTTATCAGTGACAAGGTGATTTACACAAAAATTTACACAAAAATTTATAGCTTTCAGAGAGATGCTATGGAAAGAAATAGGCAATTACCCAGATTTGTTAGTCAACGTGGTAACCCCATTGATTTGATTATCTCGGAGAGTCAATTACAACGTTTTTTATCTCAGGAGTGGAGAGAGAAGAGTAAGCGTATTGCGGGGGAAAATGGTTTAACTATTGAGCATTCAACAAGATATTGGCATTTCAATTTTATGAGGCAAGGACGTCGTTACCATAAAACATTAGGGCGATATCCTTGCGTTTCATTGCAACAGGCAAAGGAAATTTGTAGAGAAATTCGTGAGGCAATTATTGCAGGACGGACTGAATCTGTTGTTTCTCCAGTTAGGGAAAAAGAACAGCCCCCAAAGCTCATTCATAGGAAGACAATTGATTCATTAGTTTCGGACTATTTTATTTATCGTTTGAATAGTCTTAAAGAAGCAGGAACAAACAAAACACCGGTTAAAGCCGTACATCGAATGCAAAATCTTTATGAAAGCTATTTAAGCGAAGTTTTAGGTGATTTAGAACCTAAAGCCGTTAAAAATAGTCACGTTATTCGCGCTCTCTCTGGGATCACACATAGTGAGACAACAAGAAAGAAAACAAAATCAGAGTTATCGCTCATGATGAAGTGGTTTGTAGCTTCTGGATATATTGATGCGGATGAATTGCATCTAGACTGGGGTTTAATCAATGCGTCATTAGTTCCATGTAACAGCATACGGAAAAACTATCCTCGACTTAATATTGACGATGTTCCTCGATTTGTAGCCGATCTTGTTCGAAAACATGCGACAGATTATGAAACTATTACAATGTATGCGACACTGCTGGTTTTATTAACTGCTCAAAGAGTTGGGAATTTTCTCGATTACGATCAACCCTTGGTGGGGGTTACAGCCTCTAGGTTTTCAACATGGGCTGATGTCGATTTTGATAGAAAAATATGGACAATCCAACCAGAATGCATGAAAGTTACGCAAAGCCGTAATAATTTGGTTCGGCCGTTACGTATTCCGTTAGCAAATCAAACAATAGATATTCTGAAAGCCATAAGAGAGTTTTGGCTAATGCGTGGGATAAAATTAACTGAAAAGTCTTTTGTTGTTCCAAAATTTGATAATTCTCAACGCCCGCATAAGTCGTACTCAATTCGTAAACTAATAAGGCAACTACACAAAAAGTCGATAGCACAAGGTAATGAAGGGTATTTTGATCCTGATCAGCCAAACAAAATCGCTACAACTCATGGGTTTAGGTCGACATTTCAAGATTGGTGTGTGAGCCAGGGGTATTCAAGCATTTATGTTGATAAAGCGCTTGCACATATTGAAGAGTCATCTGTTAGACGTGCTTATCAGAGGAGCGATTTTGTGGAAGAGCGACGAGATATGATGCAGGCATGGGCAAGTTATTGTTTTTCAAAGACTAAGTTAAAGTAAAGAGTCATAGTGCGAAATGCTTCATGACGAAGCATGGGGAGCAAAAACTTTTGCCGGCAAAAGTTTTTTAAACCCCTAGAGTATGTGGAGTCGTCTGATCAAAGAACACTAAATATCAGTGAAAGTATTTAAATTCAATAAGTTAAATTAATTTGCCTTTCCAAATTTTTCATTATTTTCTGCCAATTTGATGAAATTAAATTCTGGATTCAGTTATGGGCGGTCATGTGACCTAAATTTCGTCAATTTTCTTAAGTAATCCCCAAAAAATCCAAATTAGACACTTTTTTTAAGTCGTAAAGCGAGTTTTTCCTTTTAGGTCATCTGCGATGATAGTCCCAGTACAAAAAATTAAAGGGAAAAACCGTGCTTCACAAAAAAAGATCTACCCGCTCACATACGCTGAGTGCTGCTGAGCGAAAAAAGAAGCTTGAAAGCGTCAGCATCCCAGCAGATTGGATGATCGTTCCGTATGTCTTTGGTACGGATGAAGTCCTAAAGGTCTTAGGTCTATCGCTTTCAACGCTACGGCGCTTAATTCGTGAAAACAACATAAAGCCTCCCTTTCGGCAAACCGAAAGGAAATTGGCTTGGCTATCTACTGACATAGCCGCTTGGCTTAAATCACGACCTGAATCTTAAATTGGGGACAGGCTAATGAATGAAAAGAAAAGAGCTTTGTTTGATGGCTTGAGAAAAGACGTGCAATCAAACTCTCATTACATCAGTGTCATAAGTGATTTGAAAGAGTTTGATGAAGAATGGGCAAAAGCCTTCATTCAGATAGTAAATACTGGAATTGGATTTGTAGGTCCTCTTCCGGCCTCGGAAAATCATCATCACGCAGATTTGTGCGGTCTGCTCCAACATTCAATTGAAGTAGCGGATTTCAGCTTGAAAATCGCTCTTCGTAAGGTATTTGTGACTTCTTCCATGAATGCCAATAAACAGTTACGGATACAAGCGGCTAATTATTTTGCCTGTTGTCTGACAGGTTTCGGTCACGACTTCGGAAAAGTATTGGCTGACGTAACTGTTCATGCCGGTAATTCAATGAAATGGAATCCGATTCTTTCTTCTTTAGAAAATTTTGTAGAGAAGTACGGTGAATGGGGTTATTCATGGCGTATAAACCGTAAACATAAGATCCATGAGGTCTTCTCTGGGTTGTTGTTCGTTCAACTCGTACCTCCTGTCGTATGGGAGCGACTTTGGAGTATTGATCCCAATATTCAATATGAGATTTTCCTGGCGTTATCGGGGCAGGATTGTCAATCAGTTATTCGGGAAGTGGTATCAGAAGCAGACTCGCTGAGCGTTTCGGAAAATCTTAAATCTAAAAAAGCCTATCTCATCAACCAAATCGGGAAAGAGGCTTCTGAAAAATACATTACTAGAGATTCAGGCATTGAGCATGGTTCGTCGTCAATGATTCCTGATGATTCAGAGGCAGTTATCGAATTATTAAAGGCTCAAATTCGTCAAGGTAGCGGAAATCTCATTGACGGAAAGGTAATTGTTACAGACAAATTTTATGTAACCCAAACAACCTGCTTAGATCGAATTTGTTATTTAAACCCAATATTCAAAAAGCCCTTCTTGGTAGCTCTATTAAAAGGGCCGCAGAAAGAACCCGTTTTGAAAATTATTGGGGATCAGATTTTTTTGGAGCGTCAAAATGAAAAATAAAAATTTTGTTATCGATTTGATCGTACTTATGTTTTTTAGTGCGGTAATCGTGGTTTTATGTCACGAAATTACAACTCCTATTAGCTTTGAGATTTTTTTTAAAAACGATCTCAATTTATTGGGGTTACGACGGGACAACTGGCTTGTCACTGTATCTATGTCGTTTGTCGAGGATTTTGAAGTTCTCAGAGAGCCGTATTTTTTAATACGAGATTGCTTGTTAGATCTCTTTGGCTACCTGCCATATAGGGGAGTTCAATTTAAATATTTTTGTGACTGGGTCTGCTTTCGAGTAACGATTGCCATCTGCATTTATACCGTTTTTTTTCTTATGTTTTTGTTGTTGCTAGTAGGGATGGTAATCACTCGATCATATAACAGTTCAACCTACAACCCACTAATCCAAATGGTCTCAAAACTGTCAATAGGTTGGTTGGTTTTTTGGGGAATGATTTTTTGTGTAGTACCAAACCCATTTGCCATTGTTTGGATGACTTTCATGGCGATGTTGGTTTGTGTGCTGTGTCTATTAACTCTGTCTTACAGGAGTCTCTAATGAAGAACTTTGATAATTACGGTCTAGATATGTTGCAAGCAGTGATTGCTCTTGCACTATCTTTTTTGATGATTGGTGCATGGGCAATCGCGGGCCTTCCTCTTCTTTATGTATCGTTACCCATTTTGGGGTACTCATTCTGGAAAATGTACAAAGTTTTCCAGAAATGGCGTTTCTGGAAATCCGCTAATCACAGTGTGGTAGTCCATGTGCCATACTCAAGACTGGCAGATAATGCGAAAGCAGGTAACACACTGATTGGTTATGGTGGGCAATGGAGTATTGATAGTGCACGTTTGGCCTTTTTAGCTAAAGGTCAAAAAATGCCAGAGGATAAACGAGGGAAACCTTATATTCACGCTATTACAGGAAATAGTGGTGAGGTTTTGGTACCTACTGATTCTTTTAGCATGCATTGTGCTGTTATTGGTACTACAGGGTCGGGAAAATCGACATGTTTTACCATGTTAAATGTCCAACAAATTTTATCTGGGCATTCTTCAATCACTATTGATCCTAAAGGAGATCCTGCAGCTATTGCCGCAGCTAAGCAGGCTGCGAAAGATGCAGGATGTCCCTTCTATTATTTCAATCCTTCTGATGAAGAAAATTCTGTCTGTCTTGATTTATTGGGTACAACGGTGGAGCCAGCTAAGTTAGCGACTTTAATTACTGCACAACTCTTTGAAGAGAGCTCTGAAAAAGTGTTTGCTAAATTTGCATGGGAAGCGGTTTTTGGGCTTTGTTCTGGTTTAATTTTATTAGGCGAGAAACCAACAATTAGCCGTTTGAGTGAGATCTTTACAGAATCGAACTTGAATGCATTTGTGACGGAAGTTTGTCGTAGGACTCTTCAAAATAGGTTGTCCAGCTTCAACTATGAAAAGATTCTGGATGAGGGCGGTGGACTGAAGGGCGTAAAGCAACGTGATTTCTTTATTGCGAAGGTAAGAGAGAAGTGTCCTGGAGGTATTGATGGTTTTGATAGCTTAATTAGTTACGTTCGACGTGATAATGAATTCACTGAAAAGATCACGGCATCGCTAAGACCGCTTTTGGCGCTACTTTCATCTGGAACATTGAGAGGGCTTTTATCTCCAGTCATTGGAAACAGCAAGAAAGTTGCGTATTTGAATGAAATTCTTCAGCACCAAGTGGTTTTTTATATCTGTTTGGATAGTTTGTCCGACAAACAAGTTGGTAGAGCTGTTGGACAGCTCGTGCTTGGGAATGTTGCGCTACTTGCAGGATTGAAGCAAAGCAGTCGCGACAAACAAGAGAAAGAATCCAAAATTGCGGTTTTTGTTGATGAGGCATCTGAATTGGCGGGTGAGACTTTGGTTACATTGCTTAACAAAGGGCGATCTGCCGGGTTGATGATGTTTCTTGCAACTCAAACCTATAGCGATTTTGTTGCTGGAGCTGGGAATAGAGATATTGCCAATTCATTGTTTGGCAATATCGGTACAGTTTTTGTGCTGCGTTGTAACGATGCAATAACCAAAGACTATTTTGGAGAATCGTTTGGACGAGTATGTATTAATGTCTCGCAGGACTCAAATACTGTGCAAACCTCTGTGGAAGGTGATCGGCGGTATGGACAGAGCAAGCAAATGAAGCAAATAGAGGTCCCTTTCTTTGATGGAAATCTTATTGCTGATTTGCCAGATCTGGAGTCTGTAGTCAAGACGGGTTCGGATTTGCAAAAAGTTAAAATCCCGATTATTGACTGGGAGAAATAGGATAAACGATCTTACCGCTGAGTCAGTGTGTGATTCAGCGGTTTTTAAATTATCTCTATGGAAAATTTTGAAAAAATTCCATAAATATAGAAATATGGAAAAGTTTAATGACGAAATCTTGCAGCTGATCAAAGCTGAAAAAATACGTCTGTATAGGCGAGCACTTCAAATTGCAGATGCGTACTGGAGTGCCAATAAAGAAATGATGAAGTCAGAAAGTAAGGCAGACCACTGTTATATCGGAACTCGTGTTCGCTTGGTTGGAAGCTCTATTGTGTGCGAATGGTATAGAAATATACCTTATTCTAAAAAAGCAAAACAACACTTTGCTTCAAAGTATTTGCGAATCAATAAAACGAATAAAAAATACAGTATGAGTAATTTTAAAAACGAGGCACTTTGGGCACGAATGTTGATTGAGCTTTCTGAAAATCAATATGTAATCATCAGACGTCAATATTCACTTCTCTCTAAGTGCGAAAAGTTGATTCAGAAATTAATCGATGAGCAAGAAAGTAAAACAGATGATGTAGCTTCTTGACAAACGATAAGAACCGTCAGTAAATACTTGGCGCACTAAGAGGTATTTAATAACAAGACTAGTTAGATAACTTGATTTTATCCATGATGTACACCCTATACGAACGAAGAGAAAGCTTCCTTTTATTGTTCATTTGGAATATGATTCTTGATTATATGAACAAATCTGTTTAAAGATAATCCTTAATGGATGGATTGATTAATTAATGATGGAGAACATCATGACTGCCCCGATGACAATTAATTTTTCGCCAGTGAGTTCTATTAGCCTAAAAAATCACACTGAAATCAATGAATCATGGGTACAACAAGTTTTATATGAAAATCCACATTTATTGGGATTAGGTCCTAATGTTACCGCCAGGGATAAAGAACGAAATCAACCATCTGGTGGAAGATTGGACCTATTATTGCAAGATGAAGAAACACGCTACGAAGTTGAGGTTCAACTTGGGGCTACGGACGAAAAACATATCATTCGAACCATTGAGTATTGGGATGTAGAAAGGAAACGTTACCCGCAATATGATCATGTGGCCGTTATTGTTGCGGAAGATATTACTGCACGCTTCTTTAACGTCATTTCATTATTCAATTCTGCAATTCCCTTGATTGCTTTAAAAATGACGGCTATTCAGAATCACGATGGAAGCATGGGTCTACTTTTTACAAAGATTTTAGATCTTGCTACACCAGCGTCGGATGAAGATGATCAGGTCGTTGAGCAAACAGATAGAGCCTACTGGGAAAAGCAATCCTCTAAAGATATTCTGCGTTGTGCAGATAAAGTAATCGAAATGATCAAAGAATTCGAACCCAGAGCTGAATTAAGTTTCACCAAATTTTATTTGGGGATTTGGGTTGAAGGTAGAGCGAATAATTTTGTAGTGATTAGACCTAGACGCAATTACTTTTACGTTGATATTAAGTTGGAAAGGACAGATGACATCAATGAACGCATCGAAAATAGTGAATTTGAAGAGCCCATATATACAAAAGAAGGACGATATCGTTTACGTATGGATACTAAAACCTCAGAAAACGGTCAAGAATTAGTTAAAGAACTCATACATATGGCTTACAAAAAATAAAAAATTTTGACTATGACTGTAAAAGTGGGTTATGCCCGTGTTAGTAGTTCCGATCAACATTTAGATCGTCAACTAGCTCAATTCGAAAAATTAGGAATTGAGAAAGTTTTTTCTGACAAGGTTTCTGGGAAAAATACGGATCGTCCTGGGTTTCAACAGATGATTGAATATGTTC
>URFF01000020.1 GCA_900546995.1 uncultured Sutterella sp. | reverse complement strand
CATCCGCTTCAACTTCTTCAGAAGCCGTCTCCGCATCAACAACCTCCGTGCCATGAACCTGTTTGAGCCACTTCGGATTAGATGGCACAAGTTGCGCAGCCAAATCGCGATTCATTTTGATACAAAAAGAGACATCGCCCGCGTAGAGTCCGACATTGAAACCACCGACGCCGGTCTGATCGCCGAAGGGACCGGAAGAGACGCCACCGCTTCTGAGCGTCATCAATGCGTCGATATTGGCGGGCTTAATTTGATCCCAGTCCGGCTGCAAAATTTCAAGTGCGGGCTTTGAAGTATCATCAATCATCGGTATATGTTCCCAAGTAAAATCTTTCACATTATTGTATAGCATTCAGTGTCTGTGACTTAATGCTCAAAAACGGTCACTGGCTCATCGGTCGGACCAAAGCCGAGCGTATCCATGAGTTCCACCATATCGGCTGGTGGCTCGACAAACCATTGCATGGATTCTCCGCTTACCGGATGCACCAGTCCCAATCGCGAAGCGTGCAACGCTTGGCGCTTGATCATCGACAAAGGGCAATCATCGGGCAAACGACCGATTTTGCCCTTATAGGTCGGATCACCCACTAACGGCAACCCCGCCCATTGCATATGAACGCGGATTTGATGGGTTCTGCCGGTATCGAGTCGACACGCCACCCAAGAAACCGTGAGAGGCACAAGCCCCGCCCCCGGAACCGTTGTCATATCGACCAAACGAACATGCGTCTTCGCTTCTTTGGCCCGTGGGCCTTGACCCACGCAAAAGCGCATCGGCGAGCGCGGATCTCGCATAATCGGCTCATCAACAAAACCCGCCTCAGGCGCTTGCCCGTGTACAATGGCCCAATATTCACGCTTAACGGTACGCGCTTGTAATTGACGAATTAAATCGGTTTGCGATTCAAGCGTTTTAGCCACGACCATCAAGCCCGAAGTTTCTTTATCGAGTCGGTGCACGATACCTGCCCGAGGCAGTTGTTTGAGTTCGGGATTTCTAAATAAAAGGCCGTTTAAAAGCGTGTCATCCCAGTGTCCCGCCGCGGGGTGAACCACAAGCCCTGCCGGCTTATTAATCACCAAAAGCGCATGGTCTTCATAAATCACATCCAACTCGATATCGACAGGTTCGAAAGCGAGTTCTTCAGGACTTGGTTGTTCGATGACTTCAATTTCGTCGCCGGCGCCCACTTTCAGACGGACCTTATCGGCAACTTCACCGTTAACCGACACGGCGCCTTGCTCAATCCAAGTCTTCAACCGGGCACGAGAGACTTTGGGCATGAGCTGCGCAAGGACCTTATCCAAGCGCTCTCCCATCACCTCATGCGGGACGATAAAAGTTAAATTTTCTTCTAGCGCTTCACGCATATTCAATAACCAACAGTAAAAGATTCCGAACTATATCAGCCTAAACTGAAGCCTGCTCAAAATCGACCGTATTTTCCCAACGAAAGATACAATTTTCTTGAGGCAAAGTGCTCAAGACCGCTATAATGCCCGAGTTAACAAGTTTTATTAAACGATAACAAATGGCACTTTCATCAAAAACTTTGCGTCATCGTGTGGCTAAAGCCACGGTGGCGGCCGCTATGCTCGCAAGCCTCACAGCTTGCGGTGTACTCGACGAAGACATTACCGCCGATTGGAGTGCGGATCGACTTTATCAGGAAGCTCGCGCTGCGGCTGACGACAACGACTGGACTCGTGCTCAGGATTATTACCTGAAGCTTGAAAGCCGTTACCCCTTCGGTCGTTACGCTCAACAAGCGCAAATTGAAAGCGCCTACGCTTATTGGCAAGACGGTGAAGCGCAGCAGTGCATTCAAACGTGCGATCGCTTCCTTCGCCAATATCCGAATCATCAAAACAGTGACTACGTGCTTTACTTGAAAGCATTGGCGACATTGAATCAATCCACGAGCATTTTCACGAGCTGGTTTAAGCAAGACATTGCTGAACGCGACGCGCAAGCGGCCCGAGATGCTTTTGATACACTCAAGGAATTGGTTCAACGCTTCCCGGATTCCCGCTATGCTCACGACGCGAGACGCCGTATGCATGAATTGGTTCTCGCTCAAGCGCGCCATGAGTTGCGTGTTGCGAACTTCTACTACGAACGTCACGCTTATGTCGCCGCCATTGAACGTGCCCAAAACGTGATTCGAGATTTCCAACAAACGCCTTATTCGGATGACGCGATTCAAGTCATCCGTGACTGCTATCGTGAATTGGGAATCACTGATCTGGAAGGTGACATGAACCGTATCATTGATTTGAACCAAAATCGCGAGCGTGCCCGTTAACCACTAAAAAACTGAAAGCCCCGTAATACTCGGGGTTTTCTTTTGACTTTTAACTCAACGTGAATAACGCCTTGAGTTCCTCGGTTTTCATCTCACCGATCCAGGATTCACCCACAGCCACCGACAAATCAGCCAAATCTTTTTTCTCTTCGAGCATTTGATTGATTTTCTTTTCAAAGGTTCCGGCTGTGATCAATCGATACACCAAGACATCCTGAGTTTGTCCGATACGATAGGCGCGGTCAGTGGCCTGATTTTCAACGGCCGGGTTCCACCAAAGATCGTAGTGAATGACAACCGAAGCCGCGGTGAGATTCAATCCCGTTCCTCCAGCCTTAAGTGACACAATGAGCACTTTAACGGATGCGTCCGTTTGGAACGCATCAACCATTTGAGCGCGCTTTTTAATCGGGACGCCTCCGTGTAAAAACGACACCTCAATACCCAACAGATCTTTAAGCCAGACTTGAAGCGTTTCTCCCATCTCCCGATACTGCGTGAAAATCAACACTTTACGTTGAGCGGACATCGCGCGGTTAAGAAGCTCAAGTAGCATCATGGCCTTACCGGAATCCGGTCTTTCGGACGGCTTTTTCAAATATTGAGAACTGGAGTTGCAAATTTGCTTTAACGCCGTAATGAGTTTTAAAACCTGCGCCCGACGAACGGCCTTTGCATTGACCGCATCATCGGTATCGATCTTTTCAATTCGCTTGATCGACTCATCCAAGGTTTTCCGATAAAGAGCGGCTTGTTCAGGCAAAAGCGTACAGTACTGATCGGAAACGTCTCGATCCGGCAAATCAGAGATAATCGAACGATCCGTTTTCAAACGCCTCAACATAAAAGGCGCCGTGAGTTTGCGAAAAGATTCAATGACTGCCGGATCTCGGTCATTTTCAATTGGCGCGGCAAAATGTTGTTGAAAGTCCGCAGCCGTTCCCAAAAGGCCCGGCTGAACCAAGGAAAAAATGGACCAATATTCCATCAAGCGGTTCTCGACCGGGGTGCCAGATAAAGCGATGACGTGTTTTGCCTTAATGCAACGCAATGCTAGCGCTTGCTCGGTGGAGGCATTTTTGACCGCTTGCGCTTCATCTATGACCAAAACATTAAGCGGCAACGAGTCAATCACCTCCAAATCACGCTTTAATGTGCCGTAGGTTGTCAGAATCAAATCCCACTCCGAGGGGTTACCCAGTTGCCGTCCTGAGCCGTGGTAACGGTGAATTCGAAGCTGAGGCGAGAATTTGGCCACTTCTCGTTCCCAGTTTGCAAGAAGCGTCGCCGGCACCACAATCAGTCCCTTTTCAGTTTCAAATTGTCCTTCTTCCTTTAATTGAGTCAACGAGGCAATCACCTGAAGCGTTTTCCCCAGTCCCATATCATCAGCCACGAGCGCCCCAAGGCCTAACCGAATGTTTTTCAAAATCCACGAGTAGCCGCGCAATTGGTAAGGACGAAGCTCAGCGTGAAGCGAATGAGGCGGTTCGATGGTATTAACCTTATTGAGTTCTTTGAGGCGATCCTCAAGAATTTCATTTTTCTCAATCTCAACGCCGTCAATTTCACCTGACAAGACCGCTTGCGTTTTTTGTAATTGTGAAAGGTTACGCGCGTCATCGAGCTTCTCTTTTATTCGGTTGAGTTCTGACGCATCCAAATAAACAAACTGATCTTCATATTGGATCACTTCACCCGCATGACGATAAAGTGATTCAAACTCTTCGGCACTGAGCGTTTTCCCGCCAAGAGAAACCGAAAGATCAAAATCGGCAAGTTCGGCTAAGCTCACATGCGTGTCTTTTGCACCAACCTTAAGCGTCGTATGAGCAACGAGTTTCGGTGACAATAACTTTCTCAATGAGGCCGGCAACAACACCGAAACACCTAACCACGAAAGACAAGGCGCGACTTCAAACAAAAAGTTCTTAAGCTCGCTCCTTTGCACAATGAGCGACTTTCCTTTTTGTTCGCGAATCGGTTTTAATAACGGATAAGCATCATCGAGTGCGCTGAGAATATTGAGGGCGGCGAATCGGTCTTGTTGATAAGACTCGTCTGTCAACAACTTCTTTAGGCTAATGGGCTTTGTGGTCTTTTGACTTTTTAAAATGCCAAAATTAATAGATACCCGTCCTTGGGCTAAGGCTCTCGCGGTGATGACGGGCTGCCAAGGGTAGGTATCGGCTAAATTGATGTTGCGAAAGTACCTCAGTAAATGAGGGGTAATACTTTCAAGCACCTCATCATTGAGATCGGCTAAGCTCACTGCGCTCACAAATAAGCCGAATGGATCATTCCGGTCATCGATCACGTCGGATAAATCGGCGTGAAGGGCCTCAGTGACGGCGCTAGCCAAAAGATAGGTTTTTTCGATCGAATTTAGTTCCCCAAAGGATGGATCAAACCGTACGATCGCATCCATCAAAGGCGAGGCAACAGAGGCAAAGGCTGATAAAAGTCGTCTGACTTCAGGCGTTCTTACGGCTGGCGTCAGCGCCAAACACGGCTTAGCGTCAACATCGACCACTCTAAACATGAAGTGATACGTTGAATACAATCGGGCGGCGACTTCCAGCAATCGTCTGATAAATAGTCGATCCTCTGAAATACCCTCTAGTTCGGGCGCCGGCAAAGCAAAAAGCGTTTGTATGAATCTCGAGCGTTGTTTAATTCGAAGGGCTTTGCGCTTACCGGGAATTAAGACCTCCAATTGAAGGTGGCAATGAGCATCAATCGATAAGGTGTATCGTCCATCGGTAAAACCGTTTTGTCTTTCGAACTGTTTGAAGGATGAAACCGAATCGATAAAAGCTTGCTCACAATACCGCTCAAGAGCCAACCGATCAAGAGTCTTCTGACCATGATGAATGGCTTGAAAAAGCCGATCTCGAAAGTGCGCGATTGAACTCGCCGTTAATTCCCGTGGTAAGAATTTGGACAACGCCTCACCCATGTTGGTCATGGCGGGAATTGCCAATGACATTAAATCACCTGCGAAAGCCTCTTGATTTTGAGACTCAATGAGCTCACATTCTTTTAATAATTCCGGCCAAGTCGACGCTTTATCGGAGACGGCCTCTTTCAGATTGATTCCTCGCTCTTTGAGCCGTTCAACCAGCGGCAAGCCTCTCAAATCAAAAAGAATGAAGGGATCGGCATCAATTAAATCGGCTAACGCGTAAACAACACAGGCAACGTGCTTACAAAGTCTCGCAACGTCAGGACAAGTGCAACTAATCGAGAGCGAACGCATGCTCTTCGGGAAAAGTTCAATCGCAAGCTTTTCACACAAACCGGCAATCTCAACCGGCAATCGATGATCCAGTAAAGCCGCCACCCATTGGGGATTCTCTGCAATCGCATCAATGAGCTGCTCAGCTTTATCAGAGGCGATCGGTTTGAGTGCCAACGTCACTTCATAGGGATAATATTGAGAGCCGTCAACTAACGCTTCAATGCGACACTTTTGCGCATTAAACTCCATCTCAATGAGATGACCTTGGTTATAGTAGGTTTTGCCTCGGGGTAAGCGGTTGTCAAAATCACAATCCTGAAGTGCGTCAAGCCAGCGCTCGCCCCACCAGGTTTTTCCCATAACACGTCTTTTAGCCATCAATAGGCCTCGTCCGGATTATCTAGAAAAGAGTAGACACGTCCGAAATCTTGCGTGCGAATCATCGGCGGCAAACTGTTGAGAACCAGCTTACCGTAGCGTTTTTCAATCAAGCGATTGTCTCCGAAAACAATGACACCGAAATCATTTTCGCTGCGAATAAGCCGTCCCACCCCTTGGCGAAGCGTCGTTATCATTTCAGGCAACTGATAGTGCACAAACGCATTTTTGCCTTGAGAGGTCATCCATTCTTTACGCGCCCGGGCCACCGGCGTATCGAATTGAGAAAAGGGCATTTTGTCAATCACCACCAGCTGCAGAAGCTCCCCTTTCATATCAACGCCTTCCCAGAAACTCATGGAACCGACCAAAATGGCGTTCGCACTGGATTTGAAGCGCTCTAAAAGCTCCGATTTAGGGCTTTCACCTTGCACACAAAGCGTAAAGTTCGCCCCGATACGACGACGCAAAGCGTCTGAAATCGCCTCCATCGATCGAAAACTGGTGCACAAAAAGAAAGCGTGACCTTCCGTTTTTTGCAGTAATGGCCAAGTCGCTTCCACTAACGCTTCAGAATAGTTCTCATCGAAAACACCGGGGAGATTTTTTGGTAAATAAAACCGAGCTTGATAGGCATAATCAAACGGGCTTTCCCAACTCTGAGTCGGTGTATCCGCTTTTAATCCCAATTCACTTAAGAAATAGCTAAAGTCAGCCTCCCCACTTTCGCGGCGCGTCGAAATGGTGGCACTGGTGTATACCCAAGCGTTTTTCATCGGTGCGCGAGCTTTGGCAAAACTGGCAGCCAATGATAAAGGGGTGTTGGAAAACACGGCATTTTGCTCGGTTAGTCGCATCCATAAGACCGACGGCGTGTTACCTAAGGATTTTTGGCTTGCAGGATCCGATAGCGTTTCCTGCCATTGTTTTGCCCGCACGCAAAGCTCAGCGCTACGTTGAGCCATAAGATCGAGCTCATCGTTCGCATCTTTTAATTTGTCAAAGACAGCGGCTGTTTCATCCAATTCACGAACCAATTCAGAAAAAGGCTCTTTAATGGCTTCGCTAAAACCTTCGATACTGACGATCTCTGTTTCGGTTTCGTATTCAATATCCAATCGATGATGCAATGTTTGATGCAGTCGTAAAAGAGCCTGACGCACCGCCATGAAGCGATCATCCCAATTAACCGAACCGGGCGCATGCGCCTTCCCAACAAGACGCCCCTCTTCAATGAAACTTTGTATTTCCCAAAGACTGAACGAATCGGAAAAGTAGTCAATCCCGATATCGTGCAATTTATGCGCTTCGTCGAAAATCACCAAATCCGCTTGAGGTAAAAGCGAAGCCATCGTGTCGTCTTTAAGACTCAAATCGGCTAAAAACAAATGGTGATTGACGATCACGAAATCGGCTTCTTGCGCTCGACGGCGGGCCCGAGTTAAAAAACAATCCTCAAAATGCGGACATTTACCGGCCAAACAATTTTCCTTGGTACTCGTCACCCAAGGCCAAAGTGGATCATTTTCCGGAACACCATCGACTTCATTTCTGTCGCCAACGGGACTCGTACGGGCATAGTCCATGATCTTTTTCAAGCGCTTGAAACTATCCCTTTCAGGCAAAAGTCCCTGATCAATCAGCTTTTCCAAACGATATTTACAAATATAGTTATTGCGACCTTTCAAAACCGCGACATCGGCGGTCATCGACAGTGCACCGCATAACTTCGTCACGTCTTTCGTGAAAAGTTGATCCTGAAGGGTTTTACTGGCAGTTGATATGATGGTTTTTGAACCGGAAGCTAGAGCCGGAACCAAATAAGCAAATGTTTTGCCGGTACCGGTACCGGCTTCGACCACCACAGTGCTGCGGTTATCAATAGCCTCAGCAACAGCTAATGCAAAAGCCTCCTGGCTGTCCCGGCGCTTAAAATCGGCAATTCGGGAACAAAGTAGCCCATCAGAGGCGAACGCACGGTGGATGTAATCCGTAAGTGATTCGGGCATAACGTATTAGAAAAACGGAAAGGCTGAACTGTCTTCTTTACCCTGACTCTCTTGAGCCGCTTCGCGTTTTTTACGATCCGCTTCATAGCGTGCTTGTCGCGCTTCGCGACGCGCTTGCCGTGCCTTGGCTTCTTCTTGCAATTTGGCTTTACGGGCCTCTTGCTCAGACTGTTTTGCGGTAAAAGCTTCGACATTGGCCGCTTCCTGAGCCTGACGAGTCACTTTGGGTTCGGTGACTGCGCCTCGCTTTGTCGGCATGGAGGCTTTTTTAACTGTTTTCACTTCTCCGCGTCGTGTGGGTTGAGGGGGTTGCGGATCGGCTTTTTTCTGATGATTGTTGATTTCAATTTGTCGAATCTGGTGATCGGCCGTTCTTTAATTGCTCGGCGAAGCGCTCCCGATCCTTTAAAACTTTTTCGGCTTTATCAATACAACGGTTAACAAAAATCTTTTGGTTGCAAAGGTAATGTTGCCCTTCACGCAACTTTTTAACTCGCGCGAGCTCCTCATCGGCCAGTGCCTTGGCTTGCTCGGCCTCTTGAACCGTTTTGAATAACGGTGTCGTATATTTCGACTTTAGCGGGCTAGGCGCGACAACACCCGCTTCCCAGCCAAGCTCTTCGGGTGTCGGAGCGCAGAAAGACGCCATCGGTGCGACAATTAAAAGCGTTGTGATTGTTAATTTCGTCAAAATTTTCATACAGATCTCACACAATATGCGAGGATTGTAAACGAAAGAACGATCCGATTTTGAGAAATACGTGTCAGAATCTTTCTTAAGACTAAAACAATTTGCCTTAAAATTAAACTCGCAGAGCCCTATAATGGAGCAAACTCTTCTCGAGGTGTCTAATGAATCGTCCAATTCGAGTTGCCGTCACCGGTCCGAGCGGTGCCATCGGCTATTCTATTTTGTTTCGAATCGCCGCTGGTGATCTCTTCGGGTCGCATCAGCCAATTGAGCTGCGACTACTAAGCCGAGACAACGAGCAAAGTCGAGCCAAACTCAAAGGCGTCATGATGGAGTTGGCCGATTGCGCCTTTCCCCTATTGACCGAGATGGGCGCCAATTAGAAAAACACATTGCGCACCGACGAAAAGGATCTTTTTGACGGTGCGCAATGTGTTTTTCTAATTGGCGCCCAACCGAGAAAAGACGGAATGGATCGTGCGGATCTTCTGCGGGCCAACGGAGAAATCTTTCGACGCCAAGGTCGAGCGCTCAATGAACGAGCCTCTCGTGACGCTCGGATTTTAGTGGTGGGCAACCCTTGCAACACCAATGCCTTCATCGCCATGCGAAATGCACCGGATCTTGCTCCCGAGTGTTTCTCGGCAATGATGCGACTGGATCAAAACCGCGCAACCGCCCGATTAGCAGAACACTTGAATTTACCTGTGAGCGGTATTGAACAAGTCTTTGTCTGGGGTAACCACAGCAATACGATGTATCCCGATATTCGCTTTGCCAGGTATCGCGGCAAGCGCATCGACAATCAATTAGACCTCGAGTGGCAGGAAGAATTCATTAAAAATGTCGCAACTCGTGGCAGTCAAATCATCAAAGCCCGAGGAGCCTCCTCAGCAGCCTCCGCAGCCAGTGCCGCACTTGACCAGATGCGTGACTGGATCATGGGTAGCGAAGGGCGTTGCTGCACGATGGCCGTGCCTTCAGACGGCAGCTACGGAATCCCCCGCGGTTTAATGTTCGGGTTCCCCTGCTTCTGCCCGGGAGAGGGCCGCTATCAAATTATTTCCAATATGCCGCTCACCCCAGAGGTTCGAGCTCATATCGAAAAGAATAGAGATGAGCTTCTCAAAGAAGCCCAAGCGGTTTCAGATCTCATTTTTTAATGCGAAGCGAGTTATTAACGCGTTGCGATGAATTACTCGAAAGCGCTCCCCCGAGGGCGCTTTCGTCACAGAAGCGATCCATTGTTTTTGACACCAACATTTTATTGGACCGTTGGGTGTTTCATGATCCGGCTGTTAATTTCATTGACGAAATGATGAGTAACGGTTCATGGCAATCAATAGGTCATCGGGAAACACTCATTGAGCTCATTGATGTTATCTCACGCTCGCAGTTTAGTCTCAATTCCGAAGAGCAAGATTTCATTCTTAAACGATGGATGAATGAGGTCACTCTGATTACCACGGAATTATCGGCTCAGCGCTACTGCAGGGACCAAGATGACGACAAATTTTTTGCTCTCGCTGTGCAAACTTCTCCCTGTGTGTTGCTCAGCAAAGATAAAAAAGTCCTTAAAGCGCGGGCAAAGGCAAGAAAACTCGGGGTCACCGTTTTAAGTATTGAACAACTTAAAAATCAACTGTACGGATAATAGCTAGTTGCCACTTTGCGCTTAAGGTGAGAAACTGAACCTGTCGATTGCTGATAGAGGTTCATCATGGATATACGCTACCGTGGTCCCAAACTAACTGCCCATTTGATCAATGAGCGCATTCGAGAGCTTAATTACCAGTTACATGCAATCAGTCAATGGCGGGAAGTGCCTTCAAATGCTCAATGGGCCGTTCTTGTCAAAGACAACATTTGCGTTAGCGGATTAAGAACGACGGCCGGTAGCTATGCGCTTAAAGCACTGAAAGCTGGTGATGCGACGTGTATTAAAAATTTGCGCCGTGCCGGTGGCACACCTTTCGGTAAAACAACCATGAGTGAACTCGCTGCTTTTGTCAGCACCCGATTGCCTCCCGGTTACTCCGAATTGGGCGGTCAAGGGATCAATCCGATTGACGAAACTTTGAGCCCTGGAGGCTCCAGTTCTGGTTCAGCCATTGCTGTGGCAGCAGGTTTTTGTCATGCGGCCATCGGCACGGAAACGCATGGAAGCATCATGAGCCCTGCCATGGCTTGTGGTGTTGTTGGAATAAAACCGTCTGTCGGGTTGATTTCCCGACACGGAGTGATTCCGATTTCTCATTCGTTGGATACTCCGGGCGCTTTGGCCAATAACCTTCATGAAGCCACACGGTTGATTGAAGCCATGCGAGGAGAAGACCCTAACGACGAAGCCACGTTGAACTGTCCGGTCGAAACCTTGAGCGACCTATCGAGCGAAGATACCACTCCCCTCAAAATAGCGCTTCTAACGGGTACAACGTCCGCAATGGATGATGCAATGCGAAAAGGACTACGTGAATTCATGGAAAAAGCGAAATCGGCGCGTATTGAATTTATTGAGGTGCCCTACACTCCCGTCCAAACTCACTACAAAACGATTAGTTCAGTGGAAATACAAGGCGATTTCGATCGGTTTTTAGCCGAATTTGGAAACGGCAATACACCGAGTCACTTTAAGGAACTGGTTCGATTCTACGAAATGCGCTTACCACAGCATCCCTATGGAATCGATCGTTTATTTGATGCTCTTCAATTCAATCCCGCTATTGCGGATCCCGAGTATCAACAGATCCGTCAGGAAGGAATCAACAATTGCACGGAAGCGATTGAAAAAGTTTTGATGGAATATAAGGCCGATGTCATCGCGACAACAACATTTGTTCCCTGGTGGGCTGTGGGCCGAGCACCAAGCATCGCGCTGCCTATCGGAGAAACACAAGATAGTCGACCGATTTCTTTAATGCTTGGACATCAACGTTTTCAAGATGCCCGACTGATTGAGATAGCCCTAAGGCTTGAGAAAATTTCTGACTTTGACATTCGCTAGGCTAATGGCTTCAGATACCGGTCATCTGAAGCCGTCACTAACCTGCATTAAAGCTTTAAAAGCGCAACAACGAATTGCACGATAAAGCAAAGAATCATGATTCCTAAAGCGATCATGATGCCGATTTGCATGAGTTTCTTCATATAAATTCCTGATTCTTGTGTCAGAGTTTGTCGTCATTGCGACTTATCTCTGCCGGCTGCATTCCGGGTAAAACTTCAACATCTTTGAGTTTTTTACCCATTTGGCTTGTACGGGTTTTGACCGATTGAATAGCGGATTTTACCGTATCAACGCGTTTATCCATCAATTCGATGGCTTCGCTAAAACGAGCGAATTCCATCTTGACATTACCTAAGACTGCCCAGACCTCCGCGCTACGCTCTTGAATCGCGAGCGTCCGAAAGCCCATTTGAAGACTATTTAACAAGGCTGCAAGCACCGTGGGCCCCGCCACCGTAATTCGATATTTCGTTTGCAACTCTTCGATCACACCGGTTCGGCGAATACATTCAGCGTACAGCGACTCACTCGGTAAAAATAAAATGGCAAACTCAGTGGTATAAGGCACCTCGATGTATTTGTCGTGTATTTTCTTCGCTTCTGTCTTTAGGCGGGTTTCTAGCGCTTTGGCCGCCTTTTCGGCCTCAGCCGCATCCCCTTTTTCCTGAGCTTGTTGCAGTTTCAAGTAATCCTCAACCGGAAATTTTGAATCAATCGGCATCAGGACTTTTTGATTTTGTCCATCACCTGGTAAACGAATGGCAAATTCCACACGCTCGTTTGAATGAGGACGTGTCACCACATTGCATTCATAGTGCCCGGGCAAAATATCTTCAAGAATGGCTCCAAGTTGCACTTCACCAAACGTACCACGACTTTTAACATTGGTGAGAACTCGTTTCAGTTCACCGACTTCACCGGCTAAAGCTCGCATCTCCCCTAATCCGGTTTCCACTTCTTTTAGTTGACTGGCAACTTGACGAAAACTTTCCGATAGGCGCGTCTCCAATGTCGTCTCCAACTTGGATTCAACCGTCTGCCGCATGAGCTCCAACTTTCGGTCATTATTGTTTTGTAGTGTCTGAAGCTGGCGATTTAACGTTTCGCGAATGCCGGAGAGTTCTGAATTAATCGTTTGACTCATTTGAATCATCGTCGCCGTTGCTTCGGATCGTGACTGCGAAGCGTTGTGACTCGCCTGCGCATTCATCTGTTGCACCATTTCCGCAAAGCGCATCATTTGACCGGACTGAGTCTCTGACCACTTTGACAGACCGTCAGTGAGTTCCATTCGTAATTGAGCGTTCGCCTTGTGAATCTCCTCGCCGACACTTTGACGAAATTCATTCAGAGCATCGGCTCCCTGTTGCTCTTTGAGAGAATTGAGAAAATCAATCGCTTTCCTTTTTTCCGATAGCGCTCGAAAAAGCAAAATACAAATCAGAAGGCAAAACAGGGCTAATCCCAAAAGGAAAAAGGCGATATCTTGAGACAGGCCCCAAGCCGACAATTGCGATTGAACAAAATGCATATTCGATCCTAACCAACAAAAGATGTTTTCTTTAACAAATTCTCAAAAGCACTTTTTAGCCAATTAACAAATGTACATTCTCACAAATTTGCTTCACTTTTTCACACTACATACGAAAAATCCCAAGAGCTAAAAAACTCTTGGGATCAGAATTCTGGCGGAAGGGGAGGGATTCGAACCCTCGATACGGATAACCGTATGCCGCCTTTCCAGGGCGGTACATTCAACCACTCTGCCACCCTTCCAAGGTGATGTTGACGAAGGTGAAATTATACTGTTCGAAAAAGCTTTTTCAAGTGTTTTTAGAAAAATTTTTCGTTCCGTACGAATTTCACCCATCAGCTCAAAGCGTTAGGCTTTGCACTTTTCAATGAAAGCCTTCAATTCACTCGGCGTTTGAACCTCAACAATGCGATCCACTTCCTGACCGTTCTTATAGAAAATCATGGTCGGAATATGACCGAATTGATACTGTTCACGCAATTGTTGACGCAATTCGCCATCACGATCACCAACATTGACCTTGGCAAAGCAAACGTCCGTGTACTCTTCGGAAAATTTCTTATAGAAAGGATCCGCACGACGGCAGTCAATACACCATTCAGCACCGAAGCTCACAAGGAAAAGCGGATGATCAGCGATCGCTTGTTGAACATCTTTACTATCGATTTCAAGAACCATGATTTGATCTCCTCAAAAAGAACGCATCAATCATACCGAAGTTTCAGAGACAAAATTGCAAAAGATTGTCAAAAAGACGAAAGCACCGATGAAGAAATTGAAATCTCCTACATCGGTGCCTGAGAAAGTTAATTAGAAAAAGCCTCTTTTACTTTCAGACAAAGAAATATAGATATTCTTTGTTTGGCTGTAGTGAGACAGCATCATTTTGTGGGTCTCGCGCCCGATACCGGACTTCTTGTAACCGCCAAACGGCGTATGAGCCGGCAATTCGTTATAGGTGTTAACCCACATGCGACCGGTTCGAATGGCTTTGGCAACCCGCAATGCTCGGTTGATATCACGAGTCCAAACGGCTCCTCCCAAACCGTATTCGCTGTCATTAGCCATGTCGATAACTTCTTGCTCGGTCTTAAACTTAATGACAACGGCAACCGGTCCGAAAATTTCCTCTTGGGCTACCCGCATGTCGTTTGTCACATCAACAAGCAACGTCGGTTGCATGAAGGCGCCGCCTTCTAGCCCTTGGACAACGGCAGCCTTACCCCCCGTTAAAACACGAGCGCCTTCAGCCTGGCCAATTGCCACATAGTCCAAAATCTTTTCCAGTTGCTTGCGGTTGATTTGTGAACCCATTTGCGTTTGCATATCCATCGGATCGCCAACCTTGACTTCGCCAAAGGCCTGTGCGAGCTTTTGAACGAACTCGTCATAAATGCCTTCTTGGACGAAAATACGAGACCCTGCGCAGCAGACTTGTCCTTGATTAAAGAGGATGCCAATTTGCGCGCCTTCGAGCGCTTTATCCATTTGACAGTCATTAAAGTAGATATTGGCAGATTTTCCTCCTAACTCAAGCGTCGCAGGAATTAAGCGGTTGGCGGCAGCCTTTGCCACACTGTAGCCCACTTCCGTTGATCCGGTGAAAGCCAACTTCGCAAACCCCGGATGATCAAGCATGGCTTGACCACTTTGGGCTCCTCGACCGGTAATGATATTGATGACACCGGCCGGGAAAATTTCATTAAGCAGCTGCCCAAGGTACAAAATGGAAAGCGGCGTGGTTGAAGACGGTTTAATCACGAGCGTGTTACCTGCGGCAAGCGCCGGCGCAATCTTCCAAGCAGCCATCAAAAGCGGGAAGTTCCACGGAATAATCTGACCGACGACACCAATCGGCTCATGTAAGACAATGGAAAGCGTATTGTCATCGATCATCACCGCAGAGCCTTCTTCAGAGCGCAGGCAACCGGCAAAGTAGCGGAAGTGATCGACTGAAAGCGGAACGTCAACGAGCGTCGTTTCACGCAAAGGTTTACCGTTATCACGCGTTTCAATTTCAGCCAATTCGGCGGCGTGCCCTTCAATCGTATCTGCGGCTTTCAACAAAAGAGCGGCACGCTCCTGGGGGCTTGTGCGAGACCAGCTTTCAAACGCTTTTTGAGCGGCACTGACCGCTTTATCAACATCGGCGGCCGACGCATTCGCACAAGTACTTAACAACTCATTGGTCGCCGGATTATAGGTTGCAAAGGTTTCCCCTTTTTCGGCCTTGACCCACTCACCGCCAATCAACAAGCCGTATTCTTTCTCAAATGTAAAGCTCATACCATTCTCCTATCATGTTGATTTTCCAATTAATACCACTATATAGAGTAATAAGCGGCAATTTAAGTAGCCAAAAGGCGATTTTTTTGATCATTTGGTTATTGAACACTTAAGCACTTTCAGTTAAAATAGCGTCCTCTCTCGGAAAGGTGGCAGAGTGGTTGAATGCAGCAGTCTTGAAAACTGCCGACGCGCAAGCGTTCGTGGGTTCGAATCCCACCCTTTCCGCCAGGTCTTTTTCTTCTATCTCCGTCAGTCAATGTTGGGAAACCCAGTAACAGTCCGTATACTGGATTGCTGTGTTTTCTTTAAAGTACACCGATGTCCAAAGAATCCTTAACGCAATTTGTCAAGTCACATCCCTTTGTTGACGACATCGATTTGTACTACCAAGTCAAAACCCGACTGTCACAAGCCATTGCTTTGGGAATTCTTAAAAGCGGCGACTGCTTGCCGTCTTATAACCAACTCAGTCAAATTTTTGACGTGAGCGTCGGCACGGTGCGACGTGCTGCGGCCATGTTAATGGATGAAGACACGCTTGTCGCCATCCCGGGAAAAGGTCTTTTTTTGAAAGGTTTTGCCAAATACGGGTTTTGGAATCGTTTTCATCGGCTCTGTGCCAAAGACGGCCACACGATTTCCATTAAAGACAAACTAACCGTTTTTGAAAGAATTCCCGCCGATGACACGGTCGCCCGTGAACTTCAAATTGACGTTGGAACGCCGGTTTTGCATATCGTTCGTATTATCTGGAGCGACATTCATCAAAGAAAATCCGGTATCGATGAAATTTTTCTTAGAGCCGATCACTTTGAAGCACTTCAAGAAAAGCATATTCTGGAAAAAGAACCGACAGTGGCTCTTTATGCCATGTATGAACTCGTATGCGGAGTCATCACGCAACAGACACCATTGACATTGTCAACGTCAAAGAGGATCCGTTACTTTCTCAACACTTTAAAAAACAAAGTGTCATGCTGCGTCTGACTCGAATCGCTAGATTACATAACGGTCTACCGGTTGAATACCGAATTCAGCGTTGCAGAGAATCGGAAATCTGTATTCGGATACAAGCTTGATGCAACCTTGCTAGCAAGGTTAAGAGCTTAACAAGGGCTATCAAATCAAAAATTCCTGATAAATCAATAAAGTAATTAATCACCGAACAAATCTCAACGGTAAGAACCATTACCCGACATGAATGCCTTTTTTATAGTCTTTTGAACGCTTGTTTAAAAAGCGGAGACTATCAAGGAAAGGAGTAACACTATGACTTGGACCGTCTGGGCAGCGCTGGTAATCGTTGTCCTCACCATCTACGGACTCATCAAGAGAAGAGAGACCCGGTTCGTGCTTTTGCTCGCCGGTTTGGCGATGACTTTGATTGCCATGGAGCCATTGGAAGCATTCAGGCAATTTGATAAATCCATGACCACCTCGTCATTGATTGTCGCCATTTGCTCGGCTATCGGTTTTGCTGCCGTCATGTCTTTAACCAAGTGCGACATGCACTTAGTTGCTCTTTTAACCAAACCGCTTCGCTCTTTAGGCATTTTCCTATTGCCCTGCACAATGGTGGTGTTACTCATCATCAACTTAGGCATCAACAGTTTTTCCGGCTTTTCAGCCGCTGTCGGTCCCACAATTATTTGCTTGCTTGTCCGAGCCGGGTTTAAACCTGCCATGGCTGCGGCAACCGTAGCCTGTTCCTGCATGGCGGCTTACCTTAGTCCGGCGACACCTCATCATATCTTTGTCGCACAGCTCGAAGGCATCCCGGTGATGGATTACATTTTGCTGACCGCTCCCCGCACCTTAACGCTGTGCGCTTTAAGCATTGTCAGTTTGACCGTGCTTTGCATCATCTTGCGTGATTACGACAAAACGGCTCTTGATGCCAATCACGCGGCTGTCACGGGCGCAGGATCCAGCAATCAATTGCCCACTAAACCGAATATTCTGATGGCTCTTGCGCCAATGGTCCCTGTCGCGATTTTATTAGCCGGTGCCGTTTGGTTCCCGCAGCTGAAGTTATCGGTTTGCACCGCTATGCTTTTTGGCATGATTTACGCGATCGTTGTCACGCGCAGCAATCCGGAAACGGTTGTGAAGAAATTCTTTGAAGGTTTAGGCAACGGTTATGGCAGCATTCTCGGCATCATCATTGCTGCCGGTGTGTTTGCCGCCGGTCTTCGTGCCTGTGGCGTGATTGACCTTTTTATTGAAACGCTGAAGTCTTCCAACGAAATTGCTAAAGTCGGTGCTACGTTTGGTCCGTTCTTCTTGGGTTTGATTACCGGTTCGGGCGATGCGGCTACCTTTGCCTTTAACGAAGCCGTGCCCCCTCACGCACATGCCTTCGGCATGGAAATCACTGACCTTGGCTATTTGGCAACAATGGCCGGTGGTTTCGGCCGCTACGCTTCCCCCCTTGGCTGGCGGCATGATTATTTTGTCTGGTATCGCCATGGTATCGCCCTTTGAAGTCTGTAAGCGCTCGATGCCCGTGATGCTCGTGCTTTTGGTAGCGATTTACATCATGTGCTAATTAATCCACTTCTCGGCGGCCCTCAAGCCGCCTATTTTGAATCTCCTATTACATACTTTTACACACTTAGGTCCAGCTAAGTTTTTCCTATTTTTCCACTAAGTTTTCTAGCATAAACTGGCAATCAAAGAAAATTAGTCGACATCGTTAAGGAGATGCACCATGTTGAAGAAAGTTTCGATTGCTGCCGCTTTATGTGCTCTAGCATTACCGTTATCGGCCATTGCCGCCGGTCCCACCGGTTTTGATCAACCGACTGGCAAACCCGGTGCTCCCCAAGGTTTTGATCTGCAAAAAATGCAATCTGTCGCAGACATCAAGAAAAATGCTCGTGATGATCAAGTCATTCGCTTGGACGGTCGCTTTACCTCGCAGTTAAGCAAAGAAAAGTTTGAATTTACTGACACGAAGGGCGAAAAAGTCGTTGTTGAATTAGACGACGATCAAAACTGGTCTCACGTTCAAAAGGATGCGCTGATGGAGATCACAGCAGAAGTTGATAAGGACTTCACGTCGCTTAAACTTGACGTGATGGATGCCAAGTTACTCAAAAAATAGCACTTATTTTTGACCATCATTGAATATGGTTAAGTAGGGCCACTTCAAAAGTGGCCCATTTTGTTGATTGAAAGACTAGTACAATGCTAATTCACTGAGGAAATTTTAATGAGAGAAAAAGAAGACAATAAATCAAAAAGCAAAAAAGACGAGGCAAGCCCTGAAACCTTGATGGAAGGCATCGGCAAAATGTTTGCCATCATCATGCTGTTGTTAAGGGGCTTGGCAATCCTCGTCATTTGCTATTTTCTACACTACTTCATCAGCACATATGTGCTTACTTGAAAAAACGTAAGCGCAAGGCGTTCAACACGACAGAAGTCGACGATAACGCCATTGCCGTTCCACCAATCATCGGCGAAAGCATTGGGCCACCGAACAAAACATGCAAAGCGCCCATCGCCACGGGAATTCCCAAAATGTTATAACCGAACGCCCAGCCTAAGTTTTCAAAGATATTGCGCATTGTCGCTTTCGATAAACGCAAAGCGGTTAAAACAGAGGCAAGGCCGTGCTTCATCAAAATGATGTCGCCAGCCTGAGCACTGACATCAACCCCTTCGGCCACCGCGAAACCAACGTCTGCTTGAGCCAAAGCCGGTGCGTCGTTAAGCCCATCGCCCACCATGGCGACTTTCAATCCCTGAGCCTGTAGTTCCGAAATAATTCGTGCCTTATCTTGCGGAAGCGCTTCTCCGTGAACTTCATCAATGCCCAACTCCGTTGCGATCGCTTGAGCGGTCTTCTTATTATCACCGCTGATCATGAGTGTGCGTATGCCCATGCTCCGAAGCGTTTTCAACACCGTTGTGGATTCAGGACGAACCGTATCGGCGATTGCGAACACAGCAACGAGTTGTCCATTAAAAGCCAGCATTAATGGCGTCTTGGCCATGGCGCTAAAGCGTTCTAGTACCGGCACCGCGGTTTGAATGTCAATTCCTTTTTGAATCATTAAAGCGCTATTACCAAGGTAAAGGGCCTGACCGTTTAATTCGCCAGCCAAACCCAAACCGGGCAACACAGTCGGTTGAATTTCATAAAGATCGTTCGGTGCTTTTTTCAATAAAGCTTTGGCAATAGGATGCTCACTGCGAACTTCAAGGCTTGCTGCCAAACGAAGAACCTCTTCTTGCGATTGTTCTGCCAAACAGACCGTTTCAATCACTTTCGGTTCCCCAATGGTTAACGTTCCGGTTTTGTCAAAGGCTATTACGTCGACTTTACCGGCCATTTCCAGTGCAACGGCATCCTTAATCAATACACCAAGTTGAGCACCTCGGGCGGTGGCAACCATGATTGAGGTTGGCGTAGCCAAACCCATTGCGCAGGGACAGGCGATCACCAAAACCGAAATCATCGCTTTGACGGCTAATGACAGAGGTTCATCAGAAAAAATTGCCCACGCAACAAAAGTTAAAAGAGCCAATACCATGACAGTCGGCACAAAATAAAAACTGACACGGTCCGCTAAAGAGGCGACCGGGGCTTTTGAACTTTGAGCGGAACGAACCAAGCGAATAATTTGCGCCAAAACCGTGTCATTTCCAAGATGGGTCACCTGGACCAAAAGCGGATGAGTGCCGTTGAGGCTACCGGCAATCACCTGTTCACCCACATTGACGACCCGTGGAATCGACTCGCCGGTTAGAAGCGAAGTATCCACTTCACTCGTACCTTCAAGAACTTTACCATCGGCAGAAATTCTTTCGCCGGGTTGCACCAGAATCGTTTCGCCTTCGGCCAAGTAATGAACCGGCACCACTTCGGCTTTACCATCGCGGTAGCGTCTTGCGGTCTGTGGAACCACACGCATCAGCGATCCGATCGCATCTCCGGCTTTGCGCTTGGATTTTGCCTCCATGTATTGACCAATTGAAATCATGGCAACTAACACACCGCATGACTCAAAATACAAATTCATGGCATAGGAGGCGTCGCCCACAAAAATCTGAATCGTCGAAAACAACGAGTAAAGAAATGCTGCGCCGGTACCAACAGCCACCAAGCTATCCATGTTTGGGGCACCATTGAAAAGGTTGCTCAGACCGTCACGATAAAAATGAAAGCCCAGATACATGATGGGTAAAACAATCACTAACTGCACCAAAGCAAATACTTTGGGTGACTGCTCGGGGGAAATCGCATCGGGCAATGGCAAACCGATCATATGTCCCATGGAAATGTACAAAAGCACAAGGGCTAAAAGTACCATCGGAGTGAGTTTGCGATATTGTGCGGCTAGTGCCTGACGAGCTTCTTCGTTTTCCTTTTGCCAACTCTCAACTAAATCCTCGTTTTCAACAAGTTTTGCTCCGAAATGAAGCTTTTCAATACGGGCAATCACATTTTGAATGCCGCTTTCGCGTTCAACGCCATCGTTTAATTTCACCTGAGCACGGTTGGTCGGCAAACTCACGCTCACCGAAGCCACTTCCTGCATTTTGCTAACAACTCGCTCAATGCGCGAAGAGCACGCCGCGCAGTGCATTCCCGTAATTTTCAATTCGAATTGACAAGCAGACATGTCTATCTCCAAATGAATCTGCCACTCACTCTATACCCTATAGCTGCTACAGGGTGTAAATTTTCCTATTAAGCGGTTGAGGATCTTTATAATGAGAATGGTTCTCAGCTTAATCGATTTTTAATACTCATGCAAAGGAGAGTCAAATGTCCGTTATGAAAGTCGAAGGCATGCACTGCCAAAATTGTGTCAAGGCCGTCACGGAGGCAGTCAGTGCATTGCCGGGCGCCAAAGGCGTTGAAGTGAGCCTCGAAAAAGGCGAAGTGAAATGGGATGAAATGGGTGTCTCTGAAGACAAAGTGAAAGAAGCGATTGAAGATATTGGCTTTGAAGCACATAGCTGCAGCTGTGGCTGCGGTTGCGGTAAATAGTCTTGCAACCTTTTATGTAGACAAAGAGCCCGAAAACGGGCTCTTTGTTTAAAAATCGGCAATCAATGCTCGATTAGTAGTTTTCAGCCTTACGTTGGAAGTAGGCTTTGGCGTGGCTGCAAACCGGGCAGATTTCCGGAGCTTGCTTACCGAAGACAATGTGACCGCAGTTGGAGCATTGCCACATCGTGTCGCCTTCAGACGTAAAGACCATACCGCCCTTGACGCGTTCGAGCAACTTCAAATAGCGGGCTTCGTGTTCCTTTTCAATGGCGCCGACACCTTCAAAGAGGAAAGCGATTTCTTCGAAACCTTCTTCGCGAGCTTCTTTAGCCATGCGATCGTACATGTTCGTCCATTCGAAGTTTTCGCCGGCAGCGGCATCAGCAAGGTTCACTTCCGTTGTGGGAACGGCACCGCCGTGCAAAAGCTTGAACCACAACTTGGCGTGTTCTTGTTCGTTCTTAGCGGTTTCTTCAAAGATGGCTGCAATCTGAACATAGCCGTCTTTCTTGGCTTGACTTGCGTAATACGTGTACTTATTGCGGGCTTGAGATTCGCCGGCAAATGCTTCCATCAAATTCTTTTCAGTTTTGGTTCCTTTTAAATCCATTTCTCTCTCCTAAAAAGTATGAGGATAGTCCCCGCCGTTAATACTAACGAGTTTTCACCAAAAGTGTAATGACTATTTAATGGATCTATCGGAGAAATAGAAAGGAGAAACTTGGATTGAGATGTAGATAGGAAAAGAGCCTTGAGAAAACTCAAGGCTCTGTAATTCTGGTGCGCCGGGTAGGATTCGAACCCGCGACCCCCTGGTTCGTAGCCAGGTACTCTATCCAACTGAGCTACCGGCGCGTGGAACGTTATTATCTACTAGTAGAAAAAAAATTGCAAATTTTTTTTACGTCTCGCTAAGAAAAATTTTTCGAGACATCAATATCCAACTTAACGCCACGGTTTTAGCCAATCAAACCTTTATTTTTTAGAAATCTTTGTCATAAAGCAAAAGTCAATTAGAAAAAAAGTTTGAGTTAACTTTTTTGACCTATTATAGGTAAAGAGCCTTAGAGCTTTTCGGGTTGCTGTGTGTTTTGCGCACCCGCTAATTTAAATAAAAAGAGGAGTTGTATATGCAATTGAAACATACTTTGTTGGCTACCGCCCTGTTAGCTGCCAGCGCCACTGCTATGGCTTTGCCTAATGTTGAAGTGTTGGCTACGGGCGGTACGATTGCCGGCGCCGGTCAATCTGCTACCGGTACGGCTTACACAGCCGGTAAAGTGTCTGTCAACCACTTGGTCGCTGCTGTGCCTGAATTGGCCAAGGTCGCTAACGTGACCCCGAAGCAAGTTGTCCAAATCGGTTCTCAAGACATGACCGACGATGTTTGGCTTCAATTGGTTAAGACGATCAATGCCGACTGCAACAAGTTCGACGGTTTCGTTGTGACGCACGGCACGGACACGATGGAAGAAACGTCGTACTTCGTTCATTTGACGGCTAAGTGCAACAAGCCGATCGTGTTTGTCGGCGCAATGCTCCCGTCCACGGGCTTGTCTGCTGACGGTCCGAAGAACCTCTATAACGCCGTTGTTGTCGCTGGTTCCAAGGAAGCTGCTAACCGTGGTGTCATGGTTGCCATGAACGACAAGATCATCGGCGCACGTGATGTCATCAAGACCAACACGACCGCTGTTGAAACCTTCCAAGGCGCTAACTTCGGTACGATGGGTTACGTCTTCAACTCCAAGGTTCACTTCGGTAACACCCCGGCTACGCCGCATACCACGAAGACCCCGTTTGACGTGAGCAAGTTAACGGCTTTGCCGAAGGTTGGTATTGTCTACAACTACTCCAATGTTCCTGCTGAACCGCTTCAAGCTTTGTTGAAGGCTGGCTACCAAGGTATTGTGACGGCTGGTGTCGGTAACGGCAACATTCACAAGAACTTGTTCCCGATGCTTGAAAAAGCAGCTAAGGACGGTGTCGTGGTTGTTCGTTCGTCTCGTGTCCCGACCGGCTCTGCCACGAAGGATGCTGAAATTGATGACGCCAAGTACGGCTTCGTTGCTGGTCAATACCTCAATCCGCAAAAGGCTCGTGTCCTGTTGCAATTGGCTTTGACGCAAACGAAGGATCCGAAGGAAATCCAAAAGATTTTCGATACGTACTAATCGTCTGCTAGCTTTCTTTTCTGAAAGTTAAAGCTCAGCCCCGATCGCTCAAACGTTCGGGGCTTTTGTTTTCAAAGCGTTCCAAATGCAAAAAATTTCATTTTCAACACGCCCAAATAAACACTAACCCATTGATAAACAAACAAAATATAAAATAAATAGAAATAAAACTTTGTTACGTTCACTGACCGATTGAAAACCATATTCCTCAAAGATTTGCGACACTAAAAATGTGCCCAAGTTCGAAGGAGTGGATATGCTGAAATTTCAATCAAGTGAGGTCAACCTCATCCTCCAAGCTTGTGATGGAAATGTTGATTCGACTAGAAAGCCTACTTGTTTAACAAAATTAGCACGCACCTTAACCTTATCCGGAAAAGAGTTCCGAGAACTGGTTCGCTACCTTCAAACCGTTGCGATGAGTAGCATTAAATTGGGCGTGGTAGGATGTGGGATCGCCTATCAAAAATACGTTAAAGCGGCTT
>URFF01000019.1 GCA_900546995.1 uncultured Sutterella sp. | reverse complement strand
GAAAACTGAAATGTCCCTGTCAAAATAGACGATTCTTGTTGCCCTGTAGCAGGCTTTTCCTCCAACAAT
Source organism: uncultured Sutterella sp. (assembly GCA_900546995.1). Classification (GTDB taxonomy): domain Bacteria; phylum Pseudomonadota; class Gammaproteobacteria; order Burkholderiales; family Burkholderiaceae_F; genus Aphodousia. The sequence goes on along the minus strand of URFF01000019.1, from coordinate 24,399 downwards.
GCCTGACGAACAAAGCGACCGGTTTCCGTTAAGAGCTTGAGGACAACTTCAGAAAAATCGGTCTTTTCAAGAAGACTTCCCTCTTTAGCAAACAGACTACTTACCTCAAGCAGGTAAGTCGGAATATCCTCCATTTGAGATAAGATCTCGGCAGAAGTTATTTTCGTCGGCGCAACCGATTGAGGTAAATGACTAGCCATGGCAAGGAGCAGATCGCTAAACGCAGGAATGCTTTGCTGTTTGTGAATCGTTTTCGCAATGGGCTCAGGCAATAACGCAGACAAGTCCACGCCAATCATTTGAAAGAGTTCGCAGGGATTTTTCTCAACATCGCTTAAAAAGTCGAGTATCAGTGCACAAACATGCTCACAGTAATGCACACGTTGACCACAGTTACAATAAAACGACTTCACAGAGTGATCAAAAAGAATCTCCTTCATCCAATCAGGCAGATTTTCGTCCAGGTGTCCATTAAAAGTACCTTCAAGCGACGACTCATGTTCCAAAAACCATTGAGTAATGCGTTTTGATTGTTCATGATTGACTTTCGAAAAGAGAATAACCGGACGGTAAAACGGCTTGATCGCTGAATCAAAAAGTTTGCCGCTCAATTCATAAGACAAAGAATCGAATTCTCTCTTCCCTAATTGGCCCCGATCAAAAGCTCTTTGACCTTTATTCCAAACTTGATCACCCTCTAACCAACGTGCTTCAAAGGCCTCTAACCACTCGATGGTCCACCAATTTTTAAATAACTCACGCAAAGTATTCTCCTATGATTGATGGATGGCAGAGTAAATGAGCGTGCGTCTATTGATGATTTTCAAACAGAAAACATGGTCTCCTCCATTGACCTAAAGGGCGAGGAAAGTCGGGAGAGCCGAAGACTTTGTACACGAGCTGGATAACTAGCGCATTAAGGAAGGTACACCCAAATGGGTAAAAATATCATGAAGAATGGGAAAATAAATGAAGAAGCTAAAACCAAGGAATCATCGTTGATTAAAACCGTTTTTAAATTGAATACTTTCCCAGAAGGACGTGCGATCTCGTTATTTGATTGCCCAGTAAGTGCCTGAATCCAATAGAACAAACTAACAAGATCGCACTGCTGTACGTCGTTTAACGAGCATTAAAAACATACCGATCCAGTCGGTTAAACGCTTCGATAACCTGATGTGTGGCAAGGCTAAATTCATTCGAATCGCACATGGGTGATTAAATGCTCTGCCGTCCCACCAAATGACACCGACTTCCATACCGGTGATTTCCAACTCATCCAGAGTCTTTCCATGCTCGGCGCACCATTCCGTGCAATCCAAAAAGAGCATGTAGGTTCCTTGCGGCTTGGCCAATTTAACGCCTTTGAAATGAGTTGTAATAAAGTCATAGGCGTAATTGATATTGTCTGTGAGGACTTCGCGCAATTCGTCCAACCATACCCGTCCTTCGGGTTTATAGGCGCCGATCAAGGCATGCATTGAAAGGACATTCATGCCGTTGTAGTGAGAAAGTCTAGCTTCACGATCGACCCGGTCTTTAAGCCAGGGGTTGTAGATGACGTGATAACTTCCGATCAGACCGGCGAGGTTAAATGTTTTACTTGGCGCATACATGGCAATCGTGCGCATTTTGGCGTCTTCGCTCACTGACTGTGTCGGAATGTGTTGATAGCCGATGGTAACGAGATCAGCCCAAATTTCGTCCGAGACAACGTAAACATCATATTTGGCAAAAAGCGCCATTGCCTTTTCTATTTCCCAGCGTTCCCAAACGCGCCCCGTGGGATTGTGCGGAGAACAGAATACGGCAGCGTGAATCTTGTGTTCACGAATTTTCGCTTCCATATCCTCATAGTCCATGCGCCAAATGCCGTTTTCATCAAGTTTCAACGGGCTTCGGATGAGGTTATAACCGTTATCCTGTAGGCAATGATTAAAACCAATATAAGTCGGCGAATGAATCAACACACGATCGCCTTTGGAGCACAGTACGTTAAGAGCATTCACAACGCCACCCAAGACACCGTTTTCGTAGCCGATATTTTCGGCTTTCATTGCCGTGATTCCGTAACGATCACGGTGCCAATCGATGATGGAGTCAAAATAGGCTTTGGTTGGGCGGAAGTAGCCGAAAGCCGGATGAGCCACTCGAGTTTGTAATTCTTCAATAATCGTCGGAACTGTCGGAAAATTCATGTCAGCCACCCACATCGGAATCACGGAGAAACCATCGCGGATTTTGACATTGGCCTGTGCGAGATTGTCGCCGGAAATGGCTTGTTCAACATCCAATGCGACGGCATCTTTGCCTTTTCGGTCCATGAGCGTTGTGAAATCGTAAGTCATTTGATATATCCTTTAAAAAAATCCTGCTAGTAGTTGTATCGCGATTTCCTTTGGTAGGCAAGAAAAATTTCAATGTTCGTCACCAAAAAGGGATCGACACTTTTCAGCATCGATCCCCGCTTATCGATAACTCGGTTAAAACCAAAAGATTACGCGATGGCTTCCTTCACTAACGCCTCTAGTCTGGCTTTTGCATCGTTGACTCGATCCATGCGAACTTTAAGTTCCTGACGGTCTGTGGCGAGCACGGCTTCTCGAGCTTGAAGCTGGCGCTCCACTTCTTCAGAAGCTGTTCCACCCAAAATGGTTTTTGAGTGGGCGTTTTTAACAGGGTCAAGTGCCAATTGAATATCTTTGTCGGTTAAAGAACTTGTCCGATTAAAGAGCTGCATAAAGATTTCATTAACAACATCGGCTCCGATTTCGTCGGCTTTTTTGTTGTGCTTAATCATGTGATCAACTACCAAAGCGACAATTTCGTGCGCGGCTCTAAAGGAAATCTTGTCGTGACGAACCAAGGTATTGGCCAATTCTGTCACCGTACAGAAGTTTCCTCGGGCTGTTTGGATCATCCTTTCGGTGTGTAGTGTGATGCCCTTGGCGGTGACGTTAAGTAACTCGATAGAGGCCCGCATTTCGTCAAATGCTTGCCACAAATAGGCTACACCTTCGCCTGCGACATCTTGGCAATGGGTATATGGCGTATTTTTCAGCGCGTTCATCACGGAAATGAAAAAGCCTTCCAAGTGCGAGGCCTTTCCACGAATGTGCTCCAAGGTCCACGGATTTTTCTTTTGAGGCATGATCGATGAGCAAACGGCGACGCTATCATCAACTTCCACATAACCGTAGTCAGGCGTTGCCCAAACATAGAGGTCGTAAGCGAATCGACTGAATGTATTGCCGGCGATCGCCATCGCTGAGGTCAACTCCATGGCGTAATCGCGCGAAGCGACACAATCGATGGAGTTGTCTAGTGGCGCATCAAAGCCTAAGAGATTTGAGGTCATGATCCGGTTGATTGGGAAAGTGCTTGAGCCCATGGAGGTGCCGCCAAGTGGCGATTGATTTAATGAATCGTACACTCGGGCAATGCGACGGTAATCTCGTTCCAAGGCACTTAGAATTGCCGAGCAGTAATGCCCGAAGGTGATGGGTTCGGAGGGCTGAAGATGTGTGTAACCGGCCATGACGGCTTCTTTGTTACGACGAGCTAAATCAGTAATCGTCTGGCGCAATACATTAAAAAGACCGCAAATTACAAAGAATTGCTTGCGGGTAACCAACCGAGTGACCGTAGCTGCCAAATCGTTTCTGGAGCGAGCGGTATGTTGCTGTCCCCCGATTTCCAAGCCCGTGCGAGTAATCAGATAATGCTCAAGGTTAAAGTAGATGTCTTCTCGATTGGGATCAATGGGAAATGTTGGCGTTTGTCCCATTGCTGCCATTTCGGAAGTGACTTCCAAGATGGCTTTGGTAACGTCTTTTTCGATAATGCCGCATTCAGAAAGCATTAAAACATGCGCTTTATTAACATCAAGGTACGCTTGGTAGGCGCGCTCTAAATCGCCCTTAATTGCGGGCGATATAATGAATTTAACCACTTCCGGAGCGGGATCGGCGGCGATTTTACCGCGACGGTTGGTTTGTTCTTGCATGAAAAACCTCCGAATAAAATAAAGACTGCTGTTGTGTTAACTCTAGTCTGATTTTCTCAACTGGTGTTTAATTTTTTGATCAGTATGAAAACACAATTTGTTCGAAATGCTTCCGAAGCAGCGGATTTTGTTGTTCAGTCCGGGATGTTGCCTTTTTTGAAAAATGATCTTCAAGGCTTTTCGCTTGAGGATCATGTGCCTGATGGATGGTTTGCCTCAGACGATCACGATCTTAACCCCTGGTACTGGCGATACTCGTTCGTGCTCGACAATCAGATTGCTTACGGCAAATTTTTTAACCGCAAGTTGGGTTTTGTGTCAAAAGGACTTTTTGCGGACTTTGTCAACGTCAAACGCCAAGGACGCAGCGCGGAGCAATTTTTCGAAGAGGGAATCATCTCCGCTGAAGCCTACAGTCTTTATGAGGCGCTTTTTGGAGGAGCCGTTAAAAGTAGTATTGAATTAAGAGACGAATTGGGATTTAAACGCTCAGTGGTTGACCGGGCTTTGGCAGAACTCATGAACGAGACGTTAATCGTCATTTTAGATTTTCAGCGTCGAACGGGACGCAATGGAAGACCTTACGGATGGCCGATTGCCTATTACGGTCGCCCCGAGGATGAATTTGGCGAAGATGTTGTTTTTTGCAATCGAACACCAGATCATTCTTGGCAACGACTATTGAAGAGTTCGCGAAAATTGACAACAGTCTGCGATGAAAATCTTTTAGCAAAGGTGTTGGGAATTCACTGAGAGTTCACTTCTGAATGTCTATCTGTGTGGTTATTGAACGAGGCCCTCAACATGAGGGCCTTGCCTTGAGTGTTAACGATTAATGGCTGTGGCAGCCGCATTCATGACGCGTTTTCATCGCGCGAATAAACCAAAGTTGTTTAGAGAACCCTGCTACGAAGCCTTCAAACATCGATTGCACTTCAAATTCATCGGATTCGATAGCCTCTTTTCGGATTTCAAGTGCGAGCTCGTTCATGAGCTTCATATCTTCTTCGATCATGGCTACAACCTCGTGAGCAGAAAAGGCCTTTGCGGGTACTTCTTTAATCGTTGCGACAGCCAGATATTCGCTCATCGTCGAAAGTGGCATCTCCCCTTTCATCTTCATGATTTCAGCGACCGAATCGAAGGCTTCAAACACTTCGTCATAGATTGATTCGGTCATTTCATGAAGCGGTTTGAAATAATGCCCAGTGACGTTCCAGTGCAGGTTATGCAGCTTGACATTCCAGACAGCCAAATTCGCCAAATAGGTATTGAGTTTTTTCGTGCATGTCATAGCGCTTCTCCTTCTATCAAAAAATCTTTTGACTTAATCATACCTTTATTTGTTGAGAATAATTCTCAATAATGTGTCTAAATGTTTGTTTTTAAATGAATACTATAGAGGCGATAGATAATGAGATGAAACGAATGATATGTTTATTTAATTTAAATTATTTTATTTATTGATCATTTGATTGTTTAAACAAATGTACAAATGAGTAAATGTTCTAATATACATTTGTATTTTTCGAGTGAAAAATCATCATTCTGGTTGGATTTAAGTTTAAAAAACTAAAGTGATGGCTTGTAATGGAATCATTCCAGCTTCGCACTGATTCCCAATGACATAGAGTGCTGATTGTCCTATTATTTGCGCTCGAAGTTCAATACTTTCGATTTTGGAAAAATCTAGGGATGGCAATTTGGAAATTTCGTAGACGAGGCCATGATCAGTTGATCTTTAACCTAAACGTTCTTCATTTTTGAGAATTTCGACCGCTTCTGTCATCCCATTCATTCTTAAAAACTAAAGTTTCTGTTTGATTGTCTCGATAATTCCTTCATCAGCTGGCAGCCAATCCACAGAGTCCAAGGTGTTTTTAGTGAGCCACTTGGCGGCTTCATGTTCTTTTAAAACCAGGTGGCCGGATTTTACGGTACACATGAAGCAATGCATTGTCAGGTGAAACTTCGGATAGTCATACTCAACTGTTTCTATGAGTTCCCCGACTTCAATCTCAGTATCGAGCTCTTCCTTAATTTCGCGGATTAAGGCCTCTTGAGGGGTTTCACCAGGTTCCATTTTGCCGCCGGGGAATTCCCACCCACCTTCAAATTCGCCGTACCCACGTTGAGTGGCAAAAACTTGATTGCCATGGCGGATGACGGCCGCAACCACTTCAATCTTTTTCATAAAACAACTTTGAATCAAAAATCGGAAAAAGGTTCTGCAAAATCTCAAGTTATTTTAACGGTAGATTTTCTACTGTCGATTCGATATGGAGTGATACTAGTTCTTGTGTTTGCTTAAAAATTAATCACCCTTCTATTCTTCGTCTAATTGTCCGTTTTATCGCATCTTTCAGTAAAAATTGCCTGATTTGATTAGTGATTTTATATCCAATAGGTTGAGTCTATTAAGTTAATTGACACTATATTTTGTATTTTTTAAGAGAAGTTATTAAAATCCCAAGCTCGTTTGAGAGCAAAGTGATCCCCCCGGGGAATGGCTGGCTGTTTTCCCCATTTTTAATTGTGAGTGCGCCATGAAAGTCGTAAAAAAAGACCAAACACTAGAAAATTTTGATCCGCAAAAAATTGCAGTGGCTGTCAATAAAGCCGCTATGCGCTGCGATAAGCACGTTGACGACGAGTCCTGCGACAAGATCGTCAATGCCATTTTGCGTCGACTTCATGATCGTGACACGGTGACGGTTGCGGAACTTCACGAGCTCGTGATTGCCGTTTTGTCTGTGACGGGCTTTGATGATGTGGCCAATGCCTACGCCGAATACCGTTACTACAAGACAAACTACGCCAAGACTTTTGAAAAACTTCGCCAAGATGCCGATGATGTTTTGCGTTTGGGTGACCGCGAAAACGCCAATTTCGACAGTTCCCTTGTTTCCACCAAGGGCTCACTGATTAAGGGCTATCTCACGAAGAGCCTTTACAAGCAGTTTTACTTGTCTGCCCGCGAAAAGGAATTGATTGAGCGTGGTGATATCTATATTCACGATTTGCGCGACATGATTCTGGGTTGCGTTAATTGCTGCCTTTTCGATATCCGCACGGTTCTGCAAAACGGTTTCGAAATGAGTAATGTTCAGTACACGGAACCGAAGACCGTTTTGTCCGCGCTTCAAGTGATCGGTGACATTACGCTTGTGGCAACGGCTCAACAATTCGGCGGCTTCACCCTTGCCGAATTGGATAAGGTGCTTTTACCCTACGCTCAAAAGACCTGGAATAAGGCTTTTGAAGATGCCAAAGAATGGGGTATCCCGGAAGATAAGGCCCGCCCCTTTGCCGATAAGACGCTGCTTCGTGAATTGGAACAAGGTTTCCAATCGCTCGAACTCAAACTCAATACGGTTCCTTGCAGTCGCGGTGACTTTGCCTTTACCACAATCAGTTTCGGTCAGTGGGATGTGAATTTACCTGAAGATGACAAGGCCACTTTAGCCTTGATCAATAAGGTGATGTTGCGTGTTCGTCGTAACGGTCACGGTAAGGATCATAAGCCCGTGGTTTTCCCGAAGCTTGTGTACCTTTATGATCAAAAGCAAATTGATCGCGATCTTTTCAGCCAAGATTTGTTTGACGAGGCTGTCAAGACGTCGTCGAGCTGCATGTATCCGGATTATTTGAGCCTTTCCAGCGACTTCGGCACGGTCTCGCGTCTTTTCCGTGAAGAAGGCGTCATCACGAGCCCCATGGGGTGCCGAGCCTACCTCTCTCCATGGAAGGATCCGGAAACCGGCAAGTACGTGACGATCGGTCGTTGCAACATCGGCGCGGTGAGTTTAAATATTCCTCTCATGATCAAGATTGCCAAGACCGACTATCCGGAGAACTGGCGTGAAAAATTCTGGGAAATCCTCGATGACCGTTTGCAAGTGATTCGTGATTTCTTAAAGAAGCGTTACGATGTGATCCGCAACCAACGTTGCTCGAGCAACCCCTTGGCCTTTACGCAAGGCGGGTTCTACAAGGGCACGAAGGATCCCGATGATCGTGTCGGCGATTTGGTTGACTACATGACGGCTAGCTTCGGTATTACTGCGCTTGATGACGCGACCTATCTTTGGACCGGTAAGCGCATGATTGATGATAAATCCGCTTTCGGCGCCAAGGTGCTTCGCCACTTGCAGCAAAAGCTCAATGAATTTAAGGCCGAAGACCATTATCTTTACGCAATTTACGGTACGCCGGCTGAAAGCTTGTGCGCCACACAAGCCAAGCAATATGCCGATTACTGCAAAGAAATGGGCTTGGAAAACGAATTCGAAACGGCTGAACACTACAGCACCGAATACTTTACGAATTCGTTCCACTTGAACGTGACCGAGGATATCACGCCATTTGAGAAGCAAGATCACGAATTTGAATGCTTCCACTTATGCGAAGGCGGCCATATTCAATATGTGCGTTTGACCAATCCGGAAAACTATGAAGCTGACAAGGCGATCATTGTCCGCGGCATGGCTATGGGTTTTTATCAGGGCGTCAACTTTGATTCCGCCTACTGCAATGACTGTGGGACGCACTCGACCAATGTCATGTTCAAGTGCCCGCATTGCGGCAGTTCCAACTTGTCGGTGATCAGTCGTGTTTGCGGCTATCTCGGCTACAGTAATGTGAACGGTCAATCGCGCATGAATGACGGCAAGATGGCGGAAATTAAAAACCGTGTCAGTATGTGATGACTGATTCAAGGGAGCTTGGCGATGAATTACATGCAACTGCGTGAATTTGACACAACAAACGGTCCCGGCGTTCGGGTGTCGCTTTTTGTTTCTGGTTGCACGCTGCACTGCAAGGGGTGTTTCAACGAAGAATCTTGGGATTTTTGCGCTGGGAAGCCTTTCACGGAAGAAGTGACCCAACGAATCATCGAATTGATGAAGAGCCCCTACATCGCCGGCTTCAGCGTGTTGGGGGGCGACCCCTTCGAGAAAGAAAACATTGATGCGGTCACAGAGCTTCTTGCACGGGTGAAAGCCGCTTGCCCGGATAAAACCGTGTGGGTGTGGACCGGACGAAAATATGAGCACTTCAAAGACCATCCGGTCATGCGGTACATCGACACTTTGGTTGATGGCCCTTATGTCGAAAAGTTGAAAGTCACTAAGCAAGGCCAATATTTCGGCAGCTCCAATCAAAGAGTCATCCCGATTCATCCCGCAAGATAAGCTAAACGCTTCGAGCCTTTTCGTTTTTCGAAGCGTTTTTTTATCTACTCTAAGCCTCTGCCCTATCGTAAAACCGGAATCACATAGAGCAACACAGCCAAATATTGAAGGACAGATCCGGCGAGGACAAAGACGTGCCAAATGGCGTGACTGAATTTTAGGCTTTGCCAAATATAAAAGACGACGCCGACACTATAGGTGACGCCACCGGCGGCCAAAAGCCACAAGCCGCCGCTTGGAAGGTTTTCAACAAGTGGTTTGATGCAGGGCAACACGGACCATCCCATCAGGAGATAAAGACCGCAATTGAGCCAATCGCTTTTTTGCAAAAGCCATCGTTGAAAGACAATGCCGAAAACGGCGATCGTCCAGACGAACGCGAAAAGCGCGATCCCCGCCACTCCTTTGAGAACGACAAGACAAAAAGGCGTGTAGCTGCCTGCGATCAGCACATAGATCATCGAATGGTCTAATTGCTGAAGGATTTTTTTCGGCCGTCGAAATGGAATGGCGTGGTAAAGCGTCGAGGTGAGGTACAGAAGCACCAAGCTGGCGCCGAACACGATGACAGAAGTCAGAGTCAAAGCCGAGTCCGTGTAGCGAATCGCGAAAATAATTAGCAACACGAGCCCGGCAATGCTTAACGCGCAGGCCAAACCATGCGTGATCGCATTGGCGATTTCTTCGTGAAGGCTATAGCTCGCCTCGCAAGCTTTTGGACCGTTTGCCATGATGGATATCCTTGAATTCATGGCTTGTATTGTAGTGTGCGCAACGAATGCGGACTTTGTCAAAATCGTTTGATTCGTAAGCGTTTGTTAATGATGGGCTTGGCGTAAAATTCAGAGCTGTTTTATAGGAGTCGCTCAGTGTTTGATTTTCAAAATGCTCCGGATCGGCGCCACACCTATTCCATCAAGTGGTCAATCGGTGAGGACGAATTTCCGATGTTTATCGCCGACATGGATTTCAAGACGGCACCGGCGGTTTCCCGCGCCATTCGCAACAAAGCCGCCCTTGATGTTTATGGCTATCACAAGGTGCCTTCCGTTTTCTTTGAAGCTGTCGCCGATTGGCAGCAAAGACGGCACGGCTGGGCAGTCAATCCAAGTCAGATTCTGTATTGTGAAGGCGTCATGCCCGGTCTTGCGAGCGCGTTGCGACACCTGACCCAACCGGGCGACAAAGTGGTGACGTTAAGTCCGGTCTATCACCACTTTTACAGCGCGGTTAGGGACAATGCGCGGGATCTTGTGCTTTGTCCGTTAGACTGCGAAGACGGTAATTACCGAATTAATTTCGCAAGGCTTGAACAAACGCTTCTCGACAGTCAGGCGAAACTGCTGATGTTTTGCAATCCTCACAACCCGGCCGGCATTGTTTGGTCAGAAAAGGATTTGATTCGTTTGGGGCAGTTGTGCGACAAGCACAATGTGTTGGTTTTCAGCGATGAAATCCATGCGGACTTAACCGATCGCGAGGCGACGTACACGCCTTTTGCGAAAGCGTCATCACTTTGCGCCCGACAGAGCGTTGTCGCGATTTCGCCATCGAAAGCTTTTAATCTCGCCGGCTTGCATACCGCCTCGTTGGTGATCGAAAACGAGGCGTTGCGTGAAAAGGTTCGTGCTGGACTTCACGCCGACATGGTTGATGAGCCAAACGCTTTCAGCATCGAAGCCACGCTTGCGGCGTACACCGAGTCAGATGATTGGTTAAATGAGTTGGTTGCCCATTTGGCTGTGATTAAGCGCTATGCGTGCCAACATCTCGTTGAGCATTGCCCGGGAATCAAAGTAAGTTATCCTCAAGCCTCCTACCTCTTGTGGATTGATTGTTCGGCATTGACTGACAATACCGATGAGTTGGCGGACTTCTTAAGGGAGACGACCGGCTTGATTGTGACCAAAGGCGGCGTCTTTGCAGGAAACGGTCAATCCTATCTGCGGATGAATGTGGCGATGCCTTTTTCGCTTCTAGAGGAAGGACTCTCAAGATTTGTGCGGGGATGGAATGGCTATCGGCAAGGGAAAACTTCTTAGCCGTTTGTCTCTGGACACTGAATAGATAGCAGGCATACAATCACGGCAATTCTGTGAAAGGTTTTTGGGCTATGAACTCAAATATGATCAAAGGCGTTGCGCTTGCTTCCTGGGCTGGTGTTTGCTGGGGCTCCATGAGTGTCGCCGCTCAGTATCTGATGACCCGTTGCGGGTTTAATGTGCTTGATCTCACCTCGATGCGGCTTTTCGGCGCCGGCGTGGTGATGATCCTTCTGGATATTCTCTTGACCGGAACGAAGAATGCCCGCGGGGTGTTTCGGAAGGAAAATTTCTGGATCGTCCTGATTTACGGCTTTGGCTTGCTTTGTTCGCAAGGCACCTTCTTTTTGTCGATCGCGGCATCCAATGCCGCGACAGCGACCATTATCGTCATGGTCTCCCCGCTTTTTATCATCGCCTATATGGCGATCGCTCAGCATCGTCGGGTTCGTCCAATGGAAATGATCGCGCTGGTTTGCGCCTTGACCGGTGTGGCGCTCATTATCACCAAGGGTGATTTTTCGCACATGGATTTTTCAATCGCGGGCGTAGCCTGGGGGTTGGTCTCCGCGGTGTGTGGCGCCTTTTGCACAATTGAGCCCGGACCGGCGATCAGACGGCTCTCAGTGAGCACAGTCATCGGTTGGGGCATGGCTTTTAGCGGTTTTGCAGCTTGCCTTTACAACAATCCCTTTACGATGGATGTCACTTGGAGCACATTGGGCATTCTTTCATATGCGCACATTGTTCTTTTTGGGACTATCATGGCCTTCTGGTGCTATTTAAAGAGCATGTCCTTTGTCGCTCCGTCGGTCGCTTCGATGCTCATCTGCTGGGAGCCGCTTTCGGCGGTCATTTTGTCTGTTGTCCTACTGGGTGTGACTTTCGGAATGGTCGAAGCCATCGGCGCGCTTTTCGTGTTCGCAACGGTGATTTTATTGGCCCGTTCCGGAAAGCAGTAAAGATGGATTTTTTAAAGATCGTCCGTGGCTTTTAAAAGAATATAAAAGATGGGGGTGCCTGTGGCACCCCCAAATTTTTCAACATATCGTTAACAGGCGTTAACGACTAAATGCGCCGATTTAGTATTCGGTGAACATTCTTTGAATTTCTTTCGGGTCTTGAGTCTTCGTCAAGGCCAATTGCAAGAGGATGCGAGCCTTTTGCGGGTTCAAAGAATAACCGTTCAAGAAACCGGCTTTCGTGTATTGGTTGTCCGGATCCGTCGGCGTCACGATACCGCTGCCCGTGCGGCTGGAGCGAACCACGACCACGCCCTTCTTCACTGCTTCAGCCAAGCCCTTTTCGGTGTCTTGGTGGATGGAGCCGTTGCCGCTACCGGCGCTGATAATGCCCTTGGCGCCGGCCTTCACTGCCGCGTCAACAAGCACTGAGTCATCGCTGGCGTGCGAGTACACAATGTCAACACGCGGCAACTTATCGATCTTGCTCACATCGAATTCGGTTTCATGCGTGTGCTTGAAGGTTGTGTCTCGGAAGAAGTAGTTTTGACCGCCGGCGATATAACCCAATAAGCCGATGTCATGAGCTTGGAAGGTGGCAACGTTTGTCGTGTTGGTCTTCGTTGCGTCATGAGCGGCGTTGATTTGGTCATTTAAGGCGACCAAAACACCACGGTCTTGAGCGTTCGGGTCAGCAGCCAACTTGACAGCGTTCAATAGGTTCATCGGGCCGTCAGCGGAAATGGCTGTCGCGGGACGCATGGCGCCAACCACGACTACCGGCTTCTTGCTCTTAACAGTCAGGTTAAGGAAGTAAGCCGTTTCTTCCAACGTATCGGTGCCGTGCGTGATCACGATGCCGTCAACCTTCGGATCGGCCAACAGTTCATTGCAACGCTTTGCCAACTTCAACAAAACTTCGTCGGTCATGTTGTTGGAGCTGATCTTGACGATTTGTTCGCCCGTCACGTTGGCGTAATCCTTCATGGCGGGAACGGCGTCAATCAACGTTTGAATCGCCAACGCGCCGGCCTTGTAGCCTGTCACTTGAGTGTTGGACGATGCGGCGCCTGCGATCGTGCCGCCGGTAGCCAAAATTGAAATATTCGGCAGATCAGCCGCAAAAGCGGAACCGGCCATTGACAAAGCCAAAGCGGCAGCTAATAGAGTCTTTTTCATCGGAATCGTCTCCCTTCATAAAGGACGTTTTATTCTAGGCAAAATTGCCTATCCAAGCTATTATCCGAGGACTTTTCCTAAAGCGTTATTAGAGAAAACACTGAGCGTAAGTCTGAGAGGAATCGCTTGACAAATCTCTTTTTTCGTAGCGTTCTTTTTTGTACAATTTGATAAAATTTTAAAAATTATTTCAAAAAATACAAAAATGTTTTCTTCGCTTATTCCCCGCACGTTAAGTTCCACTTTGAGTCTCGAGTCGGACGATTTTCAAATCCTTTTGATAGAAGGGATGCCGCAGTGCGGTAAAACGACATTGGCTCAAACCCTCTTTCGAGATCTCCCCTACGTCAATCTCACGGATGTGCACCCTAGAAATTTGGCGCAAACAAACCCGAGCGCATTTTTTCCGGTTTACGGAAAACGCCTGGTGCTCGATGAGATTCAGCTCGCGCCTGAGCTTCTCTCGGCGTTGCCGGAACCGGAAGAGGACATCAAAATCGTGTTGGTTGGAAACTTGCCACGATCAGCGCGGGAGGGTATTTTGACGAAATACTCATCAAAACGTTATGTTTTGACGCCGTTTACTCAAAAAGAATACGCCGGGGCCAGTCCCGATCTTTTCGGCCAAAAGCCGATAGCCCTAACCATGACTTATCCGAGACCGGGGTTCTTTGACTCGCTCCGAAACGGTTTTTTACCTCGCCCCGATCTCCAACAGTCCAATCACGCTTTTTACGAGGGGTGGCTTGGAGACTTTTTCTTTAACGTCGTCCGGCCGGTGATGAAGGTTTCTAAGGAAGTGGAATTTTTAAACTTCATGAAGTCAATCGCGCGGACGAACATGCAGGAGCTTAATCATTTTAAGCTTGCCGAAGAGTCCGGCATCAGTTACGGAACAGCGATGTACTGGGCGGATTTTTTACTGGAAGCGCACATCATCATGGAAGTGCCCTCGCTTCAGCTCGCTCAGCGACGACAAGTTAAACGACCCAAGGTCACCTACACTGACAGTGGCTTGTTATGTCATCTGTTGCAACTTCATGACACTCCGGCGCTACTGTCGAGCCCCGCGTATTTGTCCATTCTTGAAGGGCACGTCGCCAGCGAAATTGCCAAAGGGTACCGAGCTTGGGGCGAAGAGCCGCCGATTTATTTTTACCGTGACACGGCTAAAAAACACATTGAGCTCGTTTTGAAAACTAAAACCGGGCTCTTGCCGATCGGCTTCGTTTCTTCGAAAGCCCGTAGCGTCAATGAAAGTTTGCGTCATATGCGGGTATTGGAGCGAATGGGAGAGAACACTCGGGAACCGGTTTTTATTTCCGATGGCACCTTGGTCCTCCCCTCAACCGATTATCCGGTGATTTCAGCGGCGATGCTCTGAAATCATTAGAATAATCGAAATCTAATCGAGAAGGAATGCCTCCTATGCAACGCTTAATGGTTATTTTGAGTTTCGCCGGTGTTTTAGCATTGACCGGTTGCACGACCGCGCGTGAACATCATAACGTTCGTCAGTTGGATGCCTCAACTTATGAAATCGAAGTCACACAACCGTGGGAAAAACAGGAAGTTCGGGTGCGCGAGCGCTCATATGAACTGGCTCAGCGGATTTGTGAGGAGCAGAAATCCGGAATGCAACCGCTGCAGATCGTTTCCCGTCCGGCAAAAGAAGGTGGCGCATGGACTCGTTTCACTTTCCGCTGCGTCGGTTTTGTTGAAGGTCCGAAACAAGAATATAAACCGCTCACCCTTCGCACGGAAAACATTCTCGGCGATGAAGAAGAAAAGAAATAGTGTCTTTCTTGCTGAATTCGTAACCCGAAGATCCGTTTTATGATCTTCGGGTTTTTCTTAAGTGGAAATTTAACGTAGTAACCCATAACCTCCTCGAGTCTGTACTGTGGTAATCCCCAATGTGCTGCCCCTGCGTAGTTTACGTAGTAGATTACCTAGCGTCGATCAAAAAACCTGCAGTTAATAGTTTGACAGCTATATTTACAGAGTTCGCAATTTAATCGTGGATACCTCGAATCTTCTCTCTGCTGCGTGGGCAACCTTGAACCATTTTTAGTAAACTGAACGGAATTAATCTCTTTTCTGTGTTTGGAGGAATAATTTATGCTTAATTTTGCCCCCCCCATAAATTGGCAAAAGAAAACATTAATTGCAGCGATTGCTTTCACTTTTGCTTCGCCAGTTTGGGCAATTGATATTAATTCTTGGGAGGAATTATCAAATTCCGTCTTAGAAGGCGAAACAGATTTTGTTCTTCAACAAAACGTCATCGTCTCATCTCCTCTTGATGCGAATTCCCCGCTTTCTATTGATGGCCAAGGTCATTCTTTAACGCCTGATGTGTTGTTGACACCTGATGGCGATTCAGCTTTGGTTTTCAATGACTCGCTGACGTTAAAAAATATTGGGCAATGGGAAATTGATCCGACGACCTTGAAAATTGCGGAAGGCTACGTTGACGGCGTGTCAAATTTTGAGGATCGGGCTATTTTGGTCACCGGTAGTACGGCCAATGAAAAGTTTGTCTCAATCCAAGTCAGCGATGTCTTATTTAGCAATAACACATCCAATGCGCACGGCTCGGCGTTTAACTACGTTGAGAGAACCAATACCGGCGCCGCGTACCTGTCAGCTAATAATCAACTGATTTTTAATCATGTGGCGTTTTTAAACAACCTGTCGGGTAGCCATGGCGGCGCTGTCGTGCTGGATCGTGTTGACAATATCACTATTGAAAACAGTCTTTTTCAAGATAACAAGTCAGAAGCAAATTGCGGCGGTGGTCTTGCGATCACTCGAAGTGGCGACATACAGATTATTGACACCAGTTTCATAGGAAACCAAGTTGACAACACGATTTCCTATGGAGGTGGATTGTATGTTGGCGATTTGGGCATCATCGGGATGACATTGCCCAATGTAAAAAGCGGAAGCTTGCGGATTGATATTTTGGCTAAAAATGCCGATGTTTTATTCAGTCAAAATGCCGCTAATCGAGGATCAGACATTTTTATCGATAAAAATCGCAGCACAAATAATGTGTACAGACTTTACTTAGGGGCCAATGATGGTCGAAAGATAACGTTTGATGGCGATATCCACATTAGGGGGACAGAACACTCTTCACAATCGGATGGCACCGTTATCTACATCAATCAAGATGAAAGTCAAACGGGGACGGTTGAATTTAATGGTCGCATCACCGGTAGTTATTGGGATTATGACGCCTGGACAGGTAAGAATGAAGAGGTCGACCAAAATGTCTATCTACATTTCTATCGTGGCAAACTCGCCATTGGAAATCCTCAGGCGTTGGCCAATGCGAGATTGGATTTGACAGATCTTAAGTTTTCCGATCGAACGCTATCCTTTGTTGACTCAAAAATCGATGCCTACTCAATTGGAGAGATTGTCACACAAACCTATACGTATGGGGAATATGAAACCGCTGCCAAATTGGAATTGGATGTCGATTTAAGTCAATCCACTGTTGACACATTGCACATTGGTAAAGTAACCAAAGGTTGGTATGGTGCTTTGGCGGTATCAGGTTGGAATATCCTTAACGACATGAATGCCGGCGTTCAAGAAGCCACTGTGACAGTCTTGGATCGGATTGATGGCGGGAATGGAGAAATTTATTTCTCGCTTGATGAGGCTGGTGAAAAAGCAACCGGCGCCCTTTATATTTATGATGTTTCCCTGATTGACTCTGAGAATGGAACGTATCGATTCCAAAACGCCGGAGAAATTCCCGAACCTGAACCCGAGCCGGAGCCTGATCCTGATCCCAATCCCGATCCGGATCCCGAACCCGAACCAGAGCCTGATCCAACCCCGGAACCGGGTCCAGAGCCGGTACCACCTGACCCTGTCAAGCCAATGACGCCGGCAGACTTTAACGGCGAGGTCTATGCGGGAGCGATCACGCAAAAAATGACGCAATTGGTGCAACATGAAATCAGTCACCGTCTTTTTGACATGAATTTGCCGACTGAACAATTAACGGTAAGCGTGTCGAATTCCCTAGTGAACGGTTCCGCGCATGGCGGCCAAGTGTCGTTAAGCCCGCAAGCCTATGGTCATGACATCGATATTGATTATGGCGTGGCATTGTTCTCTTACGCAATCAATCCCATCGTCTCAGACACCTTGAATCTCAAGACGGGCCTCTATGGCGGATTCGTGCTTTCGGAAGCAAAAGATCATGTGAATGATATTGATTCCAAAGGTGCGTTTATCGGTGTCGCCAGCCAATTAACTCTTGGAAACGCTTTTGCTGATTGGCATGCCAACATCGGTTACCTGGATAGTCGATTCGGCAGCAAACTCGGAGGCTCGTCCGATACGGACAACATTTGGATTGGCACCGGTCTATCGCTTGGTTATGAGTTTGTAAGTAAAGGCTATGGGCTGTCGGTGATTCCTTCTCTAGACGCCATCTACACCTATATGGACGGCAAGGGTTTTGAAACCGCCCATCATGTTTCCATTGACAACGGGAATTTTTCAGGCTGGGAATTAAGCCCCGGCATCCGGTTGGAGAAATCGTTTGGATTGACCAAGGCCTGGCGCCTATACGCTGAGGCTCGATATGTTTGGAGTGATGATTCCGCGGACTTGAAAGCCATTCGATTGACCGATCAAGCTGGTCAAAGCGTTGCCGATCAAGTTTTACCTGGGCTTCAATACGGTGATTACACGGAATTAAACTTGGGTGTGAAAAAGGAATTTGGTTCTTGGCAGGTTCACGCCGGCGCGGATTGCCGAGTGGGTGCCACCGACGGCTGGGGCTTCGGAGTGGCTGCTAAATTGCATTTTTGAGTGAAAAACTAAGAAGGTCGTTGAACATCTAGTTTTCTACAAGTAGTGATAACACTCTGATTTGGGAAGGTAGGTCGCCTTCCCTTTTTTTACATTGGAGGTACTATCAGAGATCTAATTCATAAGACACTGAAATTGTGCCTTTTTTCATTTTGATTTTCGTGATGAGAACTTTGCCGATGTCACGAAGATTTCTAACGTGCGTTCCGCCGCAGGGGTAGCTCGGTAGATTTCCCCAAGTGACAAAACGAAGAGCGCCATCGTACGTGGTGACTCGAGTCAGAGCGCGATCAATAATCGCCTGAACCGATTTTTCAAAAGCTTCTTTATCGATTAACTGAATGTTTTCCGGTTTCTCAGGCTCGAAAATCACCCGTGACTCGCCGGGGAAGTGGTTGCCACGAGTGGCGTGCCACCCGAGTTCATCACCAACGAGGCCGATGATATGCCCGGCTGAATGCAGCCGGCTATGCAACGTTCGGATCGCCGGATCAACGACTAACTCCACTTCACCGTGAATCGGAGCAATCGCAAAATGCAGGATCGAGTCTGGCGTGTGAATGACTTTTTTGATTTCAACGCCGCCAATTGTTCCCAGGTCAGACGGCTGACCTCCTCCTTGCGGATGAAAGATCGTTCGATCCAGTTCAACCGCCCAGAGACCATCCTCGGTTTGCTCACAGGCAATCACTTGCGCTTGAGCGATTGTTTCATCTGATGATAAATACAAGGCGTTAGTCATTGTTTATCTCATATCAAAATGCGTTTCACTGAACAGTCGGTCGTAGAATCCAATTGTTTGGTTAATTTCTAACTGAGATACTTTTCAACCAATTTAGCGAAGACGGCGGCTGTCGGCGCTAAGCATCGGTCATTGTAATCATATGAAGGGTTATGCAGCTCACAAGGGCCAGGCCCATGGCCCGGAGCGCGGTGAGAGCCGTCCCCTGCTCCGATAAAAAAGAGTGCCCCTTTGCGTTTTTGCAGGAACTCGCTGAAATCTTCGCTCGGCATGACCGGCTCCTGCTCTTGGATGTGACCGCTTCCGTAAAGCGCTGTCATCGTTTGCAACAACATTTCATAACATTCAGGGCTGTTGACTGTCGGCAGGACTTGTCGTTCAAAGTGGACATTTATGGAACAGGCAAAGGCAAGTGAATATTGAGCTGCGATAACCTTCATTTGCGTTTCGATCAAATCGGTCACCTCATTGGAAAATGTTCTAACGGTTCCAGTCAATGTCGCTTCTGAACAGTGATTTGAGTTTTGATGACTCTGCAAAGAACAGATAGAAAGCACGGCGGGATCAATCGGACGCTTTTGTCGTGAGATGATGCCGTAAAGAGCTTGAGCCACGGATACGGCGACTAACGAGCTATCGGTGTGCTGGTCATCGGTTTTAATACGGATCTCAAACATGTTGGAACTGGCCATGATGGCGCTATCATTGATGCTGAAACATCCCTCCGGTATGCCCGGCCAGTTGTGGCAAGCGAAGTAATAATCGGCGGGAAAGCGTTCTAACACGCCATCTTTGATCATGTCGTTCGCGCCGCCGTCCATTTCTTCGCTTGGCTGGAAAACAAAGACAACGGTCCCGTTAAATGAACGGCTCTCAGACAAATACCGAGCGGCGAGCAACAGCGCTGCCATGTGGCCATCATGGCCACAGGCATGCATGGCTCCGGTATTCACACTCGCATGTGGAAAAGCATTTTCTTCAATGATGGGTAAACCGTCCATATCGGCTCTAAGCGCTATGGATTTTGCACCGATTCCGTTTTTGAGAATACCAACGACGCCATGTCCACCGATATGCTCATGCACTTCGATGCCCCAACTTCGAAGCTTTTGAGCGATCACTTCCGACGTTCTCACTTCGTGGTGACTAACTTCGGCATGACGATGCAGATCATGCCTAAGCGCAATGAATTCCGGCAGTAGCGTTTCAATTTTTCTCAGAACGTCCATGGCGTTTCTCATTAACAAAAAGTTGCCTCGCAAAATGGCGAGGCTTATGTCATAGTCATTATCTCATGCCATTGGCAAAACCCAACAGGCAAAAAGGCGATGTTATTGAGCTTTTTTCCCAAACCACTTTTCGTAGATTTTGTCGTATTCCCCGTTTTCTCGAATTATCTTTAATCCTTTGTTCAATTTTGCTGCCAATTCTGTGTTTCTTTTGGAGACGGCGAAACCATTTTGTTTGGGATTGTAGAGATGCGGCACCATCATGATATCTTTATCTCCTTGTTGGGCGATGTAGTATTCGGTGACCGTTTTATCGACTAAGACACTGTCGCAACCGTTCATTTTGAGTTCCATCATGGCATCGCCCATTTGGTCATATTCTCCAACAGTCGCTCCTTTTACTTGCTTGCCTAAAATGGCGCCGGTTGTTCCGATTTGAGAACAGATGCGTTTGCCTTGCATGTCGTCTAACGTTTTATATTTGTCAGCGTCCTTTTTTCTGATGACCATGACGAGGCCGACATCGTAGTACGGGTCAGTGAAAAGCACTTGTTTTTGTCGTTCAGCCGTAATTGTCAGAGCTGCTGCGGCGACATCAATCATATTCGTTTGCAGGGCCGGGATGATGCCTGCGAACTGCATATTTTGAATTTTGACATCGTCTCCCACGGCTTTGGCCATCGCCGTAATGAGGTCAATATCAAAGCCAACAATTTCATTTGTTTTCGGATCTTTGTATTCAAAGGGGGCAAAGCCAGCATCGGTTCCCACAAGTATAGTCCCTGCAGAAGCCACTGAGGAAAATAGCGAACCAATCATGAGAGCGGTCAGAATTTTTTTCATTGTTTTTCTCCGAAAATTTTTCGAAGAGTTTACGAAAGCCCATGGCTCCTGACAAATCAATTGCTTCTTGCTTAACGCTTTGGAGTCGCCGCACTTGTCAACAAATATGCATGAACGGACGATAAAATTAAATATATTAAAAATCAAATGGTTAGCATTAATTCAATAATGCTTATTAGTGATCGGACACAAAACCCTGTCATTAGTTGAGTGGAAGCGTCTAAAGAATTTGACCTAAATTATCTTTTAAAACCTTACAGTAGAAACCATAAGGCAAATTCATATCTTATTGAAAAATAGGAAAAATTAAACTGAGGTATTTTTCTGTCGACAAAAAACTTGATTGATATTAATCAATTGAATGGATTAGGTTTGTACTTCTTCTTTCCTGAAGACAGCGAAGCGGCATTAAAGCCGCCTCTGTCGATTTTAATTTTTATCTTTTTTTGCCTCAATGTCCTTTTGCGCCTGAGCCATTTTCAAAGCGATATCAACATAAGAGTCGACGGCTTTAGTTCCATAAGTGCAGGCGACGCGTTTACTGAAAAGAAAGTAGCAGGTCCAAAGACCGGCGTAGATAGCTGAGCGCGCGATGACGGCATTGGGAACGGTTGCGCCGAAAAAGAAAGTCAAAAGCAAAAGGGAGATCGGACCGACAACCCATAAAATCACAATGACTTGCCGCACAACAAAAGCCGCCCGCTTAAAAGTGATCAGCCAAAGGCAATAAAGGTATAAACCGCAAACGACGATATATGGCGCCATAAATGACCAATTGACGCTTCCGATTGTCTGTCGCATCTGTCCGGCGATATTGATGGCGTCCACCACGGTGAGAATCAGGGAAAGCACCACAGTGGCCACAAAAATTAAAAGCCAACCCTGGACGCCTTGCGGAAAATGCGGAATGGGTCTTGCCGGCTTTTGTTTTTTGGCAAGCGCATAAACCAAAAAGGTGGGACAAAGGACCATGACGGCTAACATGCCGAGCGCCATGATGAATTCCGGGGTTAAATATTTTTCAATCATGATCGGTTAAGCGTTTTCTTTGACAGGATGAAGATTTTTCGCGTAATGGGCGAAAGTGTCGGATCGTTTGGTACGTTTAGAGGCTTTGATGTGTTCGCAGTTGTGACAGCATGCCTCGTTATTGAGTCCTTCGATGATGCCGCAGGGTTCGCCGTTGGCGTGATTGCCGTGGCAGCATAGCGCAAGAAGCCCCAGGTGTTGACGCAACTCCTTGAGCGCGTCAATTTGCTCGTCGATCTTTTTCATGTGATCGTGGATCATCACATGCACTCTATCCGCATCCTCGTTTCGTCTGGCGTCAACATCAATCAGCAAACGAATATCGTCAAGACTCATATCCAAGCTTCTGCAGTGTTTGATAAACAACAAGCGCTTGGCGTGGCTCTCCGTATACGAACGGTAATTGTTGAGGCTACGCTCCGCTTTCGGGATAAGTCCCTCGTTTTCATAAAAACGGATGGTTTCAACCGTGAGTCCGGTTTCTTTGGCAAGTTCACCGATGCGCATGGTTTCCTTTAATTTTCTTGACCTTGAAGCGACTTCAGGGATTTTAATGACATACAGGAAAAAAAGAAACTGAGAATGGTTCTGAGTTCGTCTGCGCGATGAACTGATCCATTTCACACGGATTGTCTTTGAAGGTGTCAGTTATGAAGACATTAGCAATTTGGTTGCCCGAAGCGTTCGCTCTTGAGGACTTTAAGAGGGCTATTGGCGTTTTGTCAAAAATCGGTGCAGTGAATGCCTCAATCAATGAAGAAAAGCAGCTTTTGACCATTGAGTGCGAAGCTTTACTGGATGATTGTCTCAAAGCGCTTCATGCGGAGGGCATTCATGCGCATGATGCCAAGGACCGCTCGAGCGCTCACGAAGAGACTCACCACGATCACGCTCATTGCGACTGCGATCATGATCACAGCCACGAGCACTCTCATGATCATTGCCACTGTCACGATCATCACCATCATGAGGCTGTGCCGATGCCGCGGGATTTGGTGGTTGATGCCGAACCCGGTGTGACAACACTTTATGTCGCGGACATGTGTTGCGCGGTTGAAGGCAATCAAGCGGCGGACGCGCTGAAAAAATTGCCTGAGGTTGAAAGTGTCACATTCAACACTTTAAATCGCACGGTCAGCGTCAAACATCGCTTTGATTCCCCCGATCCTCTGCTCGCCGCGCTGTTGAAAGCCGGGCTGAAAGCTCAATTGCCGCCGAGCGTGAAAACTGACTCAGCGTCGCAAGCGCCCACGGTTTTTTATATCGCGGACATGTGCTGCGCGGTCGAAGGCAATCAAGCGGTCGACGCT
Source organism: uncultured Sutterella sp. (assembly GCA_900546995.1). Lineage (GTDB taxonomy): Bacteria > Pseudomonadota > Gammaproteobacteria > Burkholderiales > Burkholderiaceae_F > Aphodousia. Next base: position 1,020 of record URFF01000019.1, on the reverse strand, counting down.
TTGAAAAAAATCCCCGGCGTGACCGACGTTTCGTTTAACACCATGAACCGGACCGTTTCGGTTAAGCACAATTTGGACGATGTGGCAGCGCTTTTGAAAGCGCTTGCTGAGGCCGGACTGGAAGCGAAGCTTGTAAAAAACGCCGAGGCACAGAAAAAGCGCTACCGCTTTTTTGTGGAAGACATGGATACGGAAGTTGAAGCCGGGCTAGTCAGAAAAGCGCTCGAAGTACTCCAGCTTGAGGAACTTCAAATCAACACGCAAACCCACACTGTCTCGGCTGTGATGCTCGCCACACAGAAGCGAAATCTCCTTGATTTGATCAGCTCGGCGGGATTTAAAGCTTCTGAGCAAAAAGATGGCGAGGTTTCGCAAGCGCATAAACTGCCATGGAAGCGATTGGGTGTCGCCGGCGCTTTCGCCTTTGCCAGTGAAGTGGTTGAGTTTGCTTCAATCAATGAATACCTTTGTATGGGTTTGGCGCTCATCGCGATTTTGCTTTCAGGATTGGACACCTACCGTCGCGGTCTATTGGCGCTTAAAAACTTGAATTTCAACATGAACGCCCTGATGTCGGTGGCGGTCACGGGCGCAGCCTTGATTGGCCATTGGCCGGAAGCCGCGATGGTGATGGTGCTTTTTGAAGTTTCAGAAGCCATTGAAACCCTCTCCATTGACCGAGCTCACCGTGCCATTCGGGATGTTCTTTCTTTAACGCCTGAAGAAGCGACCTTTGTTGACGAAGAAGGCAAGGCTCGAAAGATGGATGTCGCCGATATCGCTGTCGGTGATGAAATCCGTGTGATGCCGGGCGAACGGATCGCCTTGGACGGGATTGTGGTGAGCGGTGCTTCCAGTGTCAATCAATCCGGCATCACCGGCGAATCATTGCCCGTCGAAAAAACGAAGGGTGACAAGGTCTACGGTGGCACCTTGAACCAAACGGGCGAACTTGTCATTCAAGTGACAAGCGACAGTCGTCACGGCATTGCCGCAAAGATGATTGAAGCGGTTGAGGCG
>URFF01000018.1 GCA_900546995.1 uncultured Sutterella sp. | reverse complement strand
TGTTGATTTGTCTCAAACAGATAATTCTTCTCTGGTAATCGATAAGCTCCACGGCAGTAACGGAATTTTTAAGATGGCGTTGGGCAATCCCAATAATGTTGGTACAAATGGTCAACTTACTTCCGATATGCTTTACATAGTCAATATGGATGATGATGCTCAAAATCAAGTTGAAGTAGTTTTGGGGCATGATGTCCAAAGTTTTGAGGAGCTTGATGGTGTCCGTTTTGCCACAACCAGTCATGTTGATTCAACAAAACATCTACAACTTAAAATGACTGATCAAGGCGCATTTAACCGTACACTCAGCGTCAAAGTGGAAGATTATCAATCTGACGACGTTGACAATATCAAGTACAACGGTGAGGGAGATGGCAAAGGGACCTTTAAACCTGGTCAAAACGCTGTTGATGAAATGTTCAAAAACGGTGGTAGCAACTGGTTGATTAGCGTCGAATCATCTTCAGAAATTGATCCTGAAGAACCTATTGACCCAGATAATCCAGATCCTACTGATCCGGGCAGCAGTTTATCTGATGCAGGTAAGGCGATGATTGCCACCGCAAGAGGAACTTATTGGACCGCTGTAGAAATAGATCGCCTAACGAATCGACTGGGAGATGCCCGATATGCAAATGACGATGGGGACGGTTTGTGGATTCGATACCGTCAAAGTCGTTTGGGAACGGATACCAATGAAGGAGATTTTAAGAGCGATAACGTAACATACCAAGTTGGCTATGATCATGCCTTCCGTTATGGAGGAGGTCGTCAGCTTGTCGGTCTTGCTTTTGATTACCTGGATACCGATTTGGATTACAGCGGTATGTCTAGCCAAGGAAACACCGATCGTTTTGGAATGACTGCTTATACAACTTGGTTTGCTGATAGTGATTTCTATATTGACGCTGTCGGCAAATGGGGGCGTCTGGCTAATAATTTTAATATTATCAATGGCTCAGGAGGAAACGTTAAAGCTGATTATGATAATAACATTTGGGCGCTTTCCGTAGAGCTTGGTCAAAAATTACGAAACCCTAATACTGAGTTATTTATTGAGCCTAGTATTCAGTTGCAATATACGTATGTGACTGATGCCCAATACAAAACTAATCAAGGTACAGAAATAGATCAGGATGGTATTCATTCTGTAATTGGGCGTATGGGCGTTCGTATCGGTCGTCTGTACGGTAAAGAACAAAATCATATGATGTATGTTAAGGCTGATGTATTCCGTGAATTTTTAGGTGAACAAAAGATTCATGTTAAGGACGTTACTACTGGAGTAAATGGGGACAGTATTGATATTCAAAATAAAGGTATGTGGTCTGATATTGGCGCAGGTTTTCAAAGTCAACTAGGCAAGGATGCATATGCATACGCTGACGTTGAATATCGCTTTGGAAATGATTTGGATAAGTCTTGGCTTGTCAATGCCGGTTTGCGTTATGTGTTTTAATTATTTGTGTCAAGAGACTAAATCATCTTATAACTTTCCGAAGTGTTATAGAGAAAGAACACTTCGGGATGTGACGTAATTTAAAGGAGCGTGAACAAGAAATTTTCCATTTTTGAGTGGTGCCCTGCTGTTGGAGTAGCATTTGATTGCAGGAGAATGAAGTAAGACAGAAATAAACAATCAGCCCAATAAATAAGAGTTAAGTACGCTGTATACATAATTCTTGGGAGTTTTTCTGAAACAGTCAGTGCTCCGAGTTGGTGATAATGTTCGTAGTCGAACCGCTAAATTGCGAGTATCTTAATAGGAGTGCGAGGTGATTATGTTTTAACGAATCACCGAGCAACTTTTGGTTATTGTTTATGAAGGATGTCAAATATGTGGGATCTGATTTTAAAGGGCGGTCACGTGGTGGATCCGCTCAATAACCGTAATGGTGTGATGGATGTTGCCATTGAAAACGGCAAAATTGCCGCTGTTGGTGACAATCTTTCAAGTAAAGCCCGCGCAGTGGTCGATTGCGAAGGGCGTTTGGTGATACCGGGCATTATTGACCCCCACCTTCACTTGGGTAGTGTTTTCGGTGGTCCTCATGGATTCCGTATGGCGGCTTTATCCGGTGTAACCACCTGCTTGGATATGGCTGGTCCCTTGGATGACATCTTGGCTCACGGTCATACGGACGGCGCCGGTATTAACGTTGCGATTATGGACGGTTTTGATCCGGACGGTCTTTATCAAACGAAGAACCCGAATCGCGAACAAATCAAGCGTTATATCGACAGTGCTATCGAGGGCGGTGCGGTCGGTGTGAAGCTTTTGGGCGGTCACTGGCCGTTGGATGTGGAAGCTTGCCGTAAGACGATTGAACTTTCTTATGAAAATAAGAATTTTGTCGCTTGGCACGCCGGTTCTTTGACCTCTCGCTCAGACTTGACGGGTATGCGTGAAGCGATTGCGACAGCAGACGGTTTGCCGTTACATTTGGCTCACGTTAACTCGTATTGCCGCGGTCATATCAAGAGCCCGCAAGAAGAAGCTGATGAAGCAATTGACCTTTTGAAGAAGAACCCGAACATCTGGGGGGAAGCTTATTTAAGCGCTTTAAACGGCACCAACATTGATGCTAACGACGATGGTTCTTTGCCTGACTACGTCACGCGCTGCTGCTTGGAAATCTTCAAGTTACCGGTCAATAAAGACGGTATTCGTCAAGCCTTCCGTCAAGGTCTTTTGTATTTACTCTTAGATACCGGTCGTGTGGCCGATATTTGGGAAGGTGAAAAGGCTTTGGCTCAATGGGAAGCCAACAATTGCAAGGGCATGGGTTGCTTCACGGTGAACCCTGCCGTTTCTCGTATGATGCTTTGCTCAGCCAAGCGCGAAGACGGTAGCTTCGTGGTGGATTCCATCTCCACGGACGGTGGTTGCGTGCCCCGCAACGTGATTGCCGCCATGGGCTTGAACCTCGTGAAATTCGGTGCGATTACGTTATCTGAATTTGTGATGAAGTCGAGCTTAAATGCTGCCAAGCACTTGCGTTTGCATGACCGTGGTCACTTTAGCGAAGGTGCTGCCGCGGATATCGCCGTGGTTGACTTTGATCGTGCCAAGGTCGTTGAAACCTATGTTAACGGGTGCCTCACGATGAAGGACGGTCGTTTGTATGGTTCCGGCATGACGCTCGTCACAACGGAAAAGGGTGTCAAGGCTGCGAAAGAACACGGTTACGATAGCATCGTTGTCGATTTATCCGATTTGGGTAAGGTGCGTTAATTTAGGCAAAAAACTCTCCGCTTGATTGAAGGAGCAATCAAAGCGGAGAGTTGTGAAAATAATGGCGATCCGGAAATTTTTCGAATCGCCATTTCATTTTTAGAAAGCGTATTTCACGCCGACATTGATACCGTAGTCTTTGGTGTAGTGATCACCTTCTTCACGATCAAGTTCGCCGTAAATGCGAAGCTTGTCGGAGACTTGCCAGTCAGCCGTGATACCGTAGTAGAAGGACGTACCACCTAAGCCATGACCTTTAACATCGGCAACGGCACCATCCACACCGGTAAATCGGATGGTTTGATCTCCTAAGAATTCGTGATTCATGCCGCCGATCAAACCGATTTGATACCAGCGCTTATCTGGTGAATCGCTTGTGCCATAGTTCACTTTCTTACCTAAAACAAAACCTAAGCGACCGGTAAGGAAGTCAGCGTTACCTTGACTCACTTTAAGTCCTGTCGATGTTGTAAAGTCTTCGCCTTTCACATAGAAGTAAGACAGTTCCATTTGAGGTTCGATGAACCAATTATTCGCCCACGTATTGGTAACGCCTTGGGGGCCAATCGGGAGTTTATGACCGATTTCAATGGATGTACCCACGCCCCAGTTATGGTAGTTTGCATCAAAGACGGCTTCAGCCGAATTATTCAAACCATTAATTTCTTGATCGTAGTAACCCACTTGAGCCAGAACATCCATGTAAGCGCCGGAGTGATGAATCCAGGTAGCGTATACCTTGGCAGAGTATTCGTTGAGTTTACCGTCACCACCGTAGGCTGTTTCCAAGCCTTCTTGCTTAGAGTGTGCATAACGTAACGTTGCACCGACAAGCCATGAGGCGTCGGCAGTTTGATTGACAAAGGTATCGTAACCGATATGAACACCGGTCGACTCTTGCTTAAAGCCGTTGTAGCGGAAGCCTTGAGCACGGTCCTGTCGGTTAAAGACTTTCGCCCAGGCACCGGTTTGAGCACCGTAACGAACTTCCCCTAAGCGTCGCCGTAAGTCATTCTTTTCAGATAACCAACCGACAGCTTGAGCCACGCTAGCGCCGAGATTTTGAATTTGTTGGGCTTCAGGTGGCAGCGGATCGGGATCCGGATCTGGGTCCGGTGTTGGTTCTGGATCAGGATCTGGCGTGGGATCAGGCTCATCAGGCAGTTCGGCGTAGTCACCGGTTGTGAGGTACCAATAGCCTTGACCGGTTCCTGTCACCGTTCCGTCGGTCATCTCAGGTAATTCAGCTTGAGCTTGTTGTGTCTCAATGTTGCCTTCGTCGGTCGCTTGATAAGCAAGCTTCCAGCCCATGATACCGCCGTTTTGGTAGATAACCTGATCGGGTGTGCCGTCGTTATTACGGTCGGGGAGTTGAAGAGTCAGCTCACCTTCTTTCTGGTAGAGGAATCCTACGCCTTCACTCATGGCTTTATGGTCGGTAACAGAGCCTACGAGTTTGATGTCGGCGATGCCACTGCCACCAACCTTTTGAGCATAAATACCATCTGTATCTGTTGTTTCTCCAGACAAATCAACCTTGAATCGGAGGGTCGCTTGGTTGGTTAGAGATAAAGAGTTAACAGTGAGTTTGTGGTAATTATTGCCAAGTGAAAGGGAGTAGGCGTCCGTGATTGACTTGGCATCGTCCTGATAAAAAGATACCAAGGCAGCATCGAGGGCTAATTCCCTAACTGTACTATCTGAAGTAACAATCCACGATGCGTCCTTACCTCTGAGTTTAATGGTATCACTATCGTTATTGGCGGTAATTGACCCTAGTAGATTAAAAGTGCCAGAGCGATCAATGGTTAAATTGCCGCCCTCAGCAATGAAGATATCTCCAACAATAGTTCCTGTTGAATCTTCTGAAGAGTTTGACAATGTAATAGAGCTGCTTGCATCAACTGAAATAGCCTCACCAAGCGCGTTTCCTGCAACAGATACAATGTTCAAATTACTTGTTGCGTTGAACTTAGAATTCGAATTAAGAACGATACTCTGTACTGTGTTATTACTAGCACCTTGTGTATTAATTGATAATGGATGATTTATTTCTAGAGTACTGTTTTTTGCATTGATGCCGATAGCATATACGCCCTCTGTTTTGTCAAAGTTCTTGACTGAACTGTTGATTTCTAACGATGTCGCATTTAGGTTTTCCTCAGTGTTGACTTTAAAGTTTTCAAGATTTAAACCGTAAGCATACGTACCAAATTCTCTAGATAATGCCTCGTTATAACTCTGTGAATTATTTAATACGACATGTCCAGCCAAGCTGATCAAGTGGTTAGCTGTATCACGATTATTTGCCTCAATTGCGGCAGTTGTGTTGAAATGACCAAATGTATCAATGGCAGTAATAATTGACTCTTCGTTGTCAATTTTTAATATTGAGTGACCAGGATACGTAGAGCGCATTAAATATAGGCCGACTGCCCCTGAAACATTTAACGACTGGCCTTGGAAAAGATATTCATATGTGCGGTACCCAGCGGCTTGAGCATTGCCTTGCAGACTGATACCCGCACCTCGATATGCCTGATCCGTAGGTATTGAGGATTGGCTTAAGAATTCTGCATTGTTTAGGCCGGTTCCGGCATTGATGCGGATGTTGGAGCTTTGAATGTCAACGGGAATGTCTTCTAAATAGATTCCACCCATCGTGGAGTTAATGACGATATCCGAATTCGTTGACTTTATGATTGAGCTATCAGTGTCTCTTCGGTAGCCACTTAAAGCAATAGCGGAGGCAACGTTATTGTTGAATCTGCTACCGTTATAGCAATACTTCTTAAGGTTAAGATTTAATTCGACATAACTATTATCAAAAACGAGGCTCGTATTGTCGTTTTCAGATTGACCATCCCGCCTTAATCTTGAAACGATGACACCTGCACCTTTGTCGTATTTGCCATCTTTAGGGCCCGCTGTATCGTTAACAGTTATGATTGCATTGATGTCTTTAAAGGTTAGAACGGTGTTAACGTGCTGGTTGTTGTTCTCTCTTCCTAGTAAATGAATTGCTCCGAGTTCAGGGGAGTAACTTGATGGATCCGATAAATCTTGGCCGTCAGAGGTGATAATAATTTTGGATGAATCCCTACCATTACCCTGAAATGTCAGGGCGGCAGGGCCAATCTGAAGAGCATCGTAGTTAGAATGAAATTCTGCTGTTCCAAGAATATGAAAAATAGACTGGGAATTTGAGACTTCTAGAGCTGGAGCATTTGTACCAGAGAAAATAACTCCGTCATTGACTTCTGCATTGTAATCTTCCGACGAGATTTCGAAATTATTTTGATCTTCTACAAACTGGATGTCCACAGCAAGGGCGGAACTAGAAAGCATTGCAAATTGAATGGCTAGTACGATCTTAGAAAATGGGGGGGCAAGGTTGTTTGTAAACTCATAGAATAATTCCTAAAAACGTTAAATAATCAATGGGTTATTGTTCTTTTTGCCAGAAGAGAGCTAGTGACACGATCCATTATCTTCCAAAAATTTATATCAGACAAGATTTTTTTAGGGTTATTCCGATTATCCATTCGGATTAAGATTTAATGTCTAAAAATCTAAATCAAATTTGAATTAGAACTATCTGTGCCGTATAGTTTAAATATCAATTTAAACTTTTCGGAAACTTCACTATGCTCCCTCCGAATAAAAAGAAACCAGTCTTGGTGCTTATTGCTATTTTGATTGTCGGCTTAGCTATTTGGGCGATTAAAGGATTCAATCAGGATGATGGCTCGTTGAAGCTTTACGGCTCCATCGATATGCGCACCGTGGATTTGGCGTTTGAAGAAAGCGGACGAGTTGAGGAAGTTTTAGTCAAAGAGGGGGCATCGGTTAAAGCCGGTGACGTGTTGGCAAGATTGGATGAAACGCGTTACAAAATCGCCAGAGATCGCGCTCAAGCCCAAGTTCAAGTTGCAGATTCTCAATTAACGCTTTTACTGGCCGGTTCCCGATTAGAAGAAATCGAAGCAGGAAAGGCCAGACTTCGTGCCGCTAAAGCCAACCGTGTGTTATCGGAAAAAATCTGCGCTCGAGAAAAGCAAATGGGTAGCGCCTCAAGCCAACAGGCTAGGGATCAGGCCTGTTACGCTGCCGCCGCCAATCGAGCCGCGGAAGATGAAGCTCAAAAAGCACTGGATTTATTATTGGCCGGCACGCGGATTGAAGAAATTGAAGTTGCTCGGGCAACGCTTAACGAAGCGAAGGTGGCACTAGCCGATGCTGAGCGGGCTTTGAATAATTGTGTGCTTCTGGCGCCTTCGGATGCCGTCGTTCGTTCTCGGCTCAAAGAAGCGGGGGATATGGTGGGTGCGAGCGCTCCGATTTTTGAGTTGGCGCTCATGCAGCCTTTATGGGCCCGTGTTTACATCGATGAAAGTAATCTCGGACAAATCGCGATGGGGCAATCGGTTGAAGTGACGGTGGATAGTTTCCCCAATGAACATTTTTCTGCCACCGTGGGCTTTATCTCATCGGTTGCGGAATTCACTCCGAAAACCGTTCAAACCGAAGCACTGAGAACACATCTAGTCTATGAAGTGCGGCTGACGGTGGATGATCCTGAACACCGCCTTCGCTTAGGGATGCCCGTGACAGCCCGTTTAATTGACACGAAATAATCATGTCAGAGCGTAAGGTCTTGCCAATCGCCCTTTCCTTTAAAGGCGTGACCCGCAGGGAGCGGGGCGCGACCGATCCCCTTATACGGGAGATTTCCTTTGAGGTGAAAACAGGAACACTCGTTGCCTTAGTGGGAGCAGACGGTGCGGGTAAAACCACTTTGATGCGTGCGGCAGCCGGCTTATTAAAACCGCAAGAAGGTGAAGTTTTCTTATTTGGCGAAAACCTCTACCAAAACTTGAGTCGCCTGCAAGCGCAATGCGGCTATATGCCGCAACAATTTGGGCTTTACACCGATTTGAGTGTCCGAGAAAATCTCCTTTTGTACGCCGATTTATTTGGGCTTGATGAAAAAGCGCGAGAGGTTCGATTTAAAGAACTGCTTTCAATGACAGGGCTCGCACCCTTTACCGAGCGGTTGGCGGGAAAGCTCTCTGGCGGCATGAAGCAAAAATTGGGGTTAGCGTGTGCGCTACTGAATCGCCCGAAACTCTTGCTTCTTGATGAGCCGAGTGTGGGTGTTGATCCGTTGTCCAGACGCGAGCTTTGGCGAATCCTGATCGAGAGTGTTCGCAAAGAGGCAATGACCGTGGTGGTGGCGACCACCTACATGGATGAAGCCTCTCTTTGTGATCAAGTTTTGGTTTTAGAAGACGGAAAGCTCGTCTTATCGGATACCCCTCAAGCCATCGCTGAGCATGCCCGAGGACTGGTTTTTAGCCTCAACCCCCAAAAGAGCGAAAAAGTGCGTGATCTGCAAGCGCAGTTACTGGATCAGACCGAGAGTGTTTTGGATGCGGTGCCCGAGGCGGGATCGGTTCGGGTCTTATTAAGAGAAGGGGCTCAAAAGGGTGTACTTCAAGAACGGTTAAAGAGGACACTATCGGAATTACAACCGAGGCTAGAGGACGGCTATTTGGTGCTTCGTTCGCAAAACGAAGAGAAGAGAACCTACTCGGTGATTCACTCAACGGCCGTTCAATCCTCTTCAGCTAAGGCGCTGGTTCGGGCTCGTGATCTCGTGCGGCGTTTCGGTGACTTCGTGGCCGTTGATCGCACGAGTTTTGAAGTCTATCCGGGCGAGATTTTTGGTCTTTTGGGGCCGAATGGGGCCGGGAAAACGACCACCTTCAAGATGCTTTGTGGGCTTTTAACGGTGACAGCCGGTGAACTGGAAGTGGCGGGCATTGATGTGAAAAAGAATCGAGAAACCGCCCGTGAGCAACTCGGATACATGTCGCAGAAATTTGCGCTTTATGGCGATTTAAGCGTTAAGCAAAATATGACGTTTTTCGCGCAAGCCTATGGACTATCAGGTCACTCAATGCTTGATCGCATCGCGGCGTTAAGTCACGAATTTCATTTAGACGAGGTGCTTGATCGGCCGGCGAAGACGCTCTCGGGGGGCATTAAACAGCGTTTGGCGATGGCCGTGGCGTTGTTACACAATCCTAAAATTTTATTTTTGGATGAACCCACAAGCGGCGCGGACGTTCCGACGCGGCGTCAGTTTTGGCGCTGGATGACGGCGCTTTCGGCTGCCGGCACCACGATTATCGTGACGACGCACTTCATGGAAGAAGCGCAATACTGCGACCGACTTTTGATTCAAGATGGTGGTAAGCCCTTGATTGTCGGAACGCCGGAAGCCGTTCGGGGAGAATCTCGCAGCATGGATGAAGCCTTTATCCGGATCGTTAAAGCATTTCGTGAGCAGGAAGGAGAAACGCTATGACAATGACGCATTTCCTCACTCACGTTTATGCACTGTCGTTAAAAGAGAGTCGGCAGATCATTCGGGATAAAAGCGCTATTTTGTTGGGTGTGGTGTTGCCCATCATTTTGATCATTTTGTTTGGCTACGGCTTAAGTTTTGATGTCCGCAACATTCAATTGGGGATCGTGCTTGAGCAAAAAGAGGCGCAGGCCACCCAATATGTGGCTTCTTTTAAGCAAAACTCCTCTTTTATTGTGAGTCAATACACCTCGCGCCTGGAAGGTCTTGAGGCGCTCAAATCCTTTGAAATCGAAGCCTTGTTGGTTGAGCAAAAAACAGGCGCCGGTTCCTCGACTCAGCTTTTGGTCAACGGCATTGATTCAAGCCGAGCGACGATGATCGGCAATGCCGTCACCGGTGTGATGGCCGCTGTTGGCCAAGCGCATAACGCCCAATCGGTGGGCATTGAGGTGATCCCTCGCATCTGGTTTAACGAAAGTGCGGAAAGCCGATGGTATTTGGTTCCGGGTCTTATTGTGATTATTCTCACGATGATCGGCACCATGCTTACCGGTTTGGTGCTGGCTCGTGAGTGGGAAAGAGGCACGATGGAAGCGCTACTGGCAACGCCGATTTCGCCTTTGGCGTTACTCTTATCGAAAGTGATTCCTTACTTTGTGCTTGCGATGCTCGGATGGTTGCTTTGCATGGGGGCTGCTGTATTTTGGTATGAAGTGCCGATTCGGGGATCTTTGATCCTCATTACCATATCGTCCATGTTGTATTTGATCGTTTGTCTTGGGATTGGGCTCATTATTTCCGGCGCAACCCGTAGTCAGTTTTTATCCTCGCAAATGGCGCTTCTTTTAAGTTTTTTGCCGGCGCTTTTACTTTCGGGATTTATTTTTGATTTAAGAAGTGCGCCGCAGTGGGCACAGATGATTGCCTACGCATTGCCGCCTGTGTATTTCATGGAATTATTGAAGGTCGGTTTCTTAACGGGTGGAATGCATGCCTTGGTCATTAAAAATCTACTGATTTTGTTAGTCTATGCGGTCGTTTTTATGGGGCTCGCGGGCCTACAGTGTCGCAAGAGGATCCGATCATGAGCGCGAGATTAAACCGATTTCGAGCGTTGGTGAAAAAAGAACTGCTTGCAACGCTTAAAGAAAAGACTAGCCGCATGATCCTAGTCGGACCGTTGCTACTTTATATTTTGCTTTTCGGCTATATCGCAAGCTTTAATTTGGATCGGGTTCCCTACGCGGTGTGTGACTTATCGAGAACGGCCGCCTCAGAAACCTTTGTGCGGGCTCTTGATAACAACCGTATTTTCGAGCGGATCGCGACCTTGGAAAATACCGCGCAGGCAGCGGTTGCGATTGACGAATTAAACGCCTTGGTGGTTGTGGTGATTGAAGAGCGCTTTAGCGAGCATCTTCAAAGTGGTGAGCCCGCTCAAGTTCAAGTCATTATTGATGGTCGAAACTCCACCACGGCGCAGTTAGCCGCTGGCTATGTGACGAGCATCGCGCAAAAACTCAATGCCGAAAAAGCCATGGCAACGCCATTGAGCATCCGGGTTCTTTTTAATCCGAATGCGATCACACAGTGGTTTATCATGCCGGGGCTCATTGTGATGCTCTCGATGTTGCAGGTGATGATTTTGTCAGCCTTGTCGGTTGCTCGAGAGCGGGAACAGGGAACCTTTGAGCAGCTTCTGGTATCGCCTTATACGACGATGGAACTACTCTGCGCTAAAGCGATCGTTCCGATTGCCGTTGGACTCTTTCAAGGAACGCTGATCTTTTTAGTTGATCTTTTCTGGTTTGAGATTCCGATGGCCGGAAGTCTCGTTTCGCTTTATGTGGTGTTAACGGGCTTTACAGTGTCGATTGTCGGTGTGGGCTTAGCGATATCGGCTTACAGTCAAACGATGCAACAGGGATTGATTTTGACGTTTGTTTCATTGGTGCCGATGGTGCTGTTATCCGGGCTATTTACCCCGGTACAAAATATGCCCGATTGGCTTCAACTTTTAACGTACGCGGATCCTTTGCGTTTCGCACTGGTAGGGATTCGTCGGATTTATCTTGGCGGAGCAAGTCTATCGGAAGTGCTTTTAATGATGTGGCCGGTCTGGGTGATGGCGGTCATTAGTCTTCCGACGGCTTATTACTTCTTTAAGAGACGGTTATGAGAAAGATTACTGCGAGAACGAGAACAGATGGTGAGAAAACGCGCGAAACATTGATTGATGCGGCAGGACGCTTGGCCGCTCAAAAAGGCTGGGCCAATGTGACGGCAAAAGAAGTTTGCGACCTAGCGGGTGTGAACACTGCCAGTATCAATTATTGGTTTGGCAGTCGCGACAAGCTCTATGAAGCGGTTTTAGAGCGAATTCCCGAAACCATTTTCAGTCGTGAATTGGAAATTGAAATGGTGCAGTACGAAACGCCGGAAGCGGCGCTTGACTGCTTTTTTACCTATCACTTGAAAAATCTTGATGCGGAAGGCAATTGGCCTTTAAGAGTGTGGGCTCGGGAAGTGACCGGGTATCCGTCCGATGCTTTTAAAGCGTTAGTGCAAAAAGTGGGGGTTGGGCGCATCGGTGTGCTTAAACAATTTTTCGCGGATTATTTAGGGCTTCGTGATATTGATGATCTTCGTCTTCAGGTGGCGTTTACGACGTCTGTTTCGGTTTTATTTTTCTTGATGATCGCCTCACCGGAATTAAAGCAAATGACGCTACCGGGACTCACCGAAAGACCTCGAGAATTTAAAAAGCTCGTGAAAGAACGAATCTTCACGAGCTTGAGGTTAAGTTGCACGGAAATTGCGGCGACAAAAAGCGTTAGATGACGCGGCAGGGAGGATTTTTCCCTTCAATGAATGCCGTGATGTTTTCAAGCACCTGAGCAGCGCTATCACGACGCGCTTCCACCGTGCCGCTCGCGATATGCGGCGTCACGATGAGGTTGGGACAGTCGATAAAGGCCGGATCCAATTCAGGCTCACTTTCAAAAACGTCCAAGGCCGCGCAGGCAATGGTTTTCGCCGTCAAGGCCTTCACTAGGGCTTGACTGTCGACCAACGTTCCGCGGCCGATGTTAATTAAAAAGCCGTCGGGGCCGAGCGCTTCAAGAACCGCATCATTGACAATGTGATACGTGGCTTTCCCACCCGGCATGGCAAGCACCAAGTAATCGCACCAGCGGGCAAGCTCGGTGATGTTCTCAAAGCGTTGATAGGGACAATCGACCGCGCTTAAATTGGTGTAGCCGATTTGCATACCGAACCCTTCGGCTCGACGCGCGATTTCGCGACCGATGTGACCAAGACCGGCAATCCCGATTTTCTTTCCCCAAATGCGGCGTGTGAAAGGCATCCCGCATTTGATCGTCTTTGACCGCATGAGACGGTGGCCGGCTTCAGGGATGCCGCGGCTAGCTGTCAACAAAAGCGTCATGGCAAAGTCGGCCACATCGCCCGAAGTCGCCGTCGGCGTATTCGTGAAAATAATGCCCTTTTCACGCAAAAGCGCTAAATCCGCCTGATCGTAGCCCACACCGTAGTCAGCCACCATTTTCACGTTGGGAAAGGTCTCCAAGGTGCTTTGGTTGACGGGCACTTGCGGCGTGACAAATAAAATGTCCGCTTCTTGCGCAACCCGCGCCTTTTCCTCGTCAGTGAGTTCGTTAAAGAAATAGAAATTAGCTAACTTTCGAAACCCGTCGTAGTGATCGTCGGGTAAAAAACGCGGTAAAAGGCTCACGATCGTATGCGTCATGGAAATTCTCCTTAATAGTCTTCGTCCGATTCTTCAGCAGGCTTTGCCAAATCCACGTTGGGACTCACAAGCGGATAGATCAACCGATAAAGTTCTCTTGCGCTCTTTGGCGGCTTGCCGGCTGCGGCCTCGCGTCTAGCCGAGCGGATGGTTTGCCGCAGCGACTGGACATCCATCGTGGGGTACGTTTGGATAAAGTCAGTCAAAAACGCGTCTTCAGCCAATAACTTGTCGCGTAAGCGCTCAGCTTTGTGGTGAGCGGCAACGGCGGCACGGCTTTCACCGGTTGCCAAGTCAATGGCTTGACGAACCCGTTCAGGATCCAGGCCGTTCATGCGTTTGCCGATGAGCTGCAACTGACGGCGTTGAGCGCCAAAGGACTTCATTTTGGCGTACTCATCAATGGCTTCGCGCACATCATCGGGCAGGGGAATGCGGTTAAGCGTTTCCGCACCCAACTTCGTCATTTCTTTGCCCAAGTCCTGCAGCGCCTGCAACTCACGCTTAATTTGCGACTTGCTCGGGCGATCGTACTCGTCATCAAAATCGTCTTCGTCATTGTCTTCACGAAGGTCACGGTTTCGAGCCATAAATCCAAATCCTTTTAAAAATCAATCCCATTATTTTAGCGAAAGCTCGGCGAATCAGGCCCGTCAAAACAGTTTCAGTGCGATTTTTTAATGGTTTAATTGGATTACTTAAATTTGATATACAATATTAAATAATGATTGAGGAGGCTTTTAAACATGTTTGCATTGATTGATGGAAATTCTTTTTACGCGTCGTGTGAGCGGGTTTTTCGCCCCGAATTGGAAAAGCGCCCGGTGGTGGTTTTAAGCAATAACGATGGCTGCATCGTGACGTTAACGAAAGAGGCGAAGGCATTGGGGCTAAAACGGGGAACCCCGCTATTTCAAGTCAAGGAGGTGATTGAACACAATCAGGTGGCGGTCTTTTCGAGTAACTATGAGTTATACGGTGACATGAGTGCTCGGATGATGGCAACGATTGCCTCCTTGGTGCCTGCTATCGAAACGTATTCGATTGATGAGTGTTTTGCCGATTTGTCAGGACTTGACCAGTTGACTTCGCTTGGTCAAGCCATTCGGGAGCGTGTCGGTATGTGGGTGGGAATTCCGACCTGTGTGGGGATTGCGCCCAGTAAGACATTGGCAAAATATTGCAACCACTTAGCTAAAAAGATTCCGGCATTGCATGGCGTTCTCAATTGGAATGATTTATCTGAACCTCAACAGCAAAAAGCACTGATGTTGGGTGTGGTGGGCGATATTTGGGGAATCGGGCCGCGCCTAGCCAAGCGCCTGTCGCAATTAGGCATTGTTTCCGCCTGGGATTTATCTCAAACACCTCAAGCGTTTCTTCGTGAATACTTTCCGGTGACGGTTTTACAAACGGCAGCGGAGTTAAGGGGAAAGGCCGTGATGGACTTCGTTCCGGTGGCTGAGGATCGTCAGCGTCTGGTTAGAAGTCGAAGCTTTTCCGCGGACGTGAAAGAGGTCGAGACGCTTGCGGCCGCCGTGACTTGTCATGTGGAAGAAGCCGCTCGTGTGTTACGCAAAGAGCAACTGGCCGCCCGTCGTATCGGCGTTTTTATTTTATCCAATCGTTTTCGAGAGGATGCCCAACAGTATTCTGGCTTTGATGAGCACGACTTTGGGGTTTATATCAATGACACACCGGGGCTGATGCACCAAGCCTTGGTGATTTTGCATCGAATCTATCGACCGGGGATCGCTTATAAAAAGGCGGGGGTAGTGCTTGAAGACATTATTGCTCAAGAAGAAGCGCCACAGGACTTATTTGCCTTTGAGCGGGAGGGGAATAACCGACTGTCACAGGTGATGGACAAAATGAACGCCCACTACGGTAAAGGCACCTTGTCTTATGCCACGGCTTTCACTCAAACCACTGATTGGAAAATGAAGCGCCAATATAAAAGTCCGTCTTACACTACTCGAGTTTCCGATTTGTTGCGCGTTGGTTAAAAAAGGCCGGGGCATTAGAAATCCCGGCCCGATGAGTGCAATTTAGCTTATGTTAAGCCTTGGCTGAAATTTTCTTCAGAATACCAACGAACATTGCGATACCGACGGGCAAACTTTGCGTGTCTTGAATTTCAAAGTTGGCGCGATGGTGACCGTGGTGGTTGCAACCAAACATGAAGTAAGCGCCCTTGGCACCGTGTTCGGCGGCGCGACGAAGCATCATCGTGAAGTCTTCAGAAGCGCCCGGTTGAGATTCAATGACGTTTTCTTTTCCGACAACCTCAGCGGCAACCTCTTCGGCAATGCGGCAAGCTTCTTCATCAACACAAATCGTTGTGCCCTCGCCGACTTTGACGACTTCACCGTCGACTTCGTAGGCTTCTTTGACCCCTTCGACAATGTGCTTGACGCGTTCGGTCATGTATTGGTTGATTTCGTGCGTGGCACCGCGCGTTTCAATTTGCATCACGGCGTGTACCGGCGTGACGTTGCGACCTTCGCCGGCATGCATCGTGCCGACACTAATGCGCGAAGTGCCTTGGGAGTGACGGGAAATGCCTTGGAACAATAAGGCAGCATCGGCAGCGGCCATCAAAGCGCTGCGGCCTTTTTCCGGGTCGGAGCCTGCGTGAGAGGGAGCGCCGGTGAAATGCACGTCCATCTTGGTCGTGGCGAGGAACCCGTTACGGATGACGCTTACCTGGCCCAAGTGGCAGTTACCACCGACGTGTAATCCGAAGAGATAGTCCACGTGGTCAACAATGCCGGAAGCGGCCATGCCGCTAGCGCCACGCGTGCCTTCTTCGGCCGGTTGGAAAATGATCTTGATGACACCGGTGAGTTCGTCTTTGTGATCGGCAACCCAGTGAGCGAGCGCCAAGCCACTTGCCGTGTGCGAGTCATGGCCACAGGCGTGCATGTTGCCGGGGATTTCAGAAGCAAAACCTTCTTTATTGGCTTCGTGTTCTGGATCTTTGGTTTCTTCGACTTTCACGCAGTCAATGTCAACGCGGAAGGCCACGGTCTTACCGGGACGACCCGTATCATAAGTGAGCACGGCGCCGGTGAAGTGTTCGCAAGCTTGAATGAAGTCAGCGGGCACTCCGTGTTCAATAGCGCGTTCTTCGGCTTTGGCAATCAGCTTGTCATTGCGACCCAACGCATGGGCCGGATCATAAAGACTCTTGCCGAATTGGATATCTTCAAATCCGTAAGACTTTAAGGTCTTCACGATTAAATAAGTCGTTTCAAATTCCGTCCAGCCTTCTTCCGGGCGACGGTGCAGTGCGCGGCGAACCTTAACAGCTTCATCAACATATTTTTGGTCAATAGCCATGATCGAAATCCTTCCTTAAGCGTTGAGGGAAATGATTGCGGACCCAAGGTGAATCCTCGAAAAATTATCGTCTCTTTCACTTTAAAAGAAAATGACATATAGTCAACATTAAGAAGGCGTTTTTGTTAACTTGTTTGGAATCGTTATGAAGCGTATTGACAATCTTGAAACGTGGCGATTTTTTGTGAACATTGTTCAGTTGGGTGGATTAAACGCCGCTTGTGCCAAATTGGATCTTGAGCCTAGCACGGTTAGCCGCGCCATTCGTGGACTTGAAAAGGAGATCGGAGCGCCGTTATTTTCGCGCACAACGCGGCCAGCGGGACTCACACAATTAGGACAAGCAAGCTATAAGCGTGCACTGAGTTTGCTAAAAGAGCACGACTCGTTATCGCGTTTTCTCACTGAAGATCGTGAGGCGATGGCGGGTACCATTCGAGTTGGTGCCCATGTGGGCGTGAGTGCGACCGCGCTAACGGAACTGATTCTCGACTTTATGGCGATATATCCGGACATTCACTTTGAAATTAAAGATCAGGCGTTAAGCACTGAAGAAGAACTCAACCCAGCCAATCCTGATCACGTGGACGTCATTTTGGGTTACGGTGACATCACGACTTCAAATAAAATCAAACGGCTGTATTCAGGCAGTTTGCCCTTCGTTGCCTGTGCTTCCGTAGATTACATAAAACGCTTTGGTTCGCCCAAGAAGCCCACCGACTGTATCCATCATCGAGGGATTTTGGTTCGCTCGGTGGTTCGAAATTCCATTGAGAAAATGGAAAACGACGGGGCGATTTCACCACTGGTTTGGAAGTCAACCTTAATTGTCAATAATCCGCTTTCGGCCAAAACAGCGCTTTTGCGGGGTGCCGGCATTAATCCGGATATGTCGCTATTTCATTGCGCTGACGATATCGAGAGCGGTCGTTTGGAAATTGTAATGCCGGGTTGGCACCGACCAACTCGGAAGACTTACGTATGCACAACCGAAGAAGGGTGGGGTGTGCGTCGCGTGAGAGAATTCGCACAGTGGCTCACAGAAAAAGAGCAGATGAGTTTAAATTCACTCAAGGCACGTTTCCCGGAACTCTATTGTTAATTAAAAATAGACGAAACTGCTTATGCGGCGTAAGTTTCTTTGCGTATGAAGCGATATCAGAGAGTAGCATGACTGTTGATGGTTAGATATCTGAAATTTTGGATAAGGGGACTGGTCATGACTGAATACGATCGCGATATAGTTGAGACGGTTCAAGCGCTCAAAGCAGAGCCCGATGTGCAAAAGGCGTTAGCTCTAACTAAAGAGCAGTTGCCAGAAATCATTGAAACCCAAAAAGAGTTGGTATTGATTGAAGCGCCGTCTTTTCACGAGGAAAAGAAAGCACGGCGCTATGCACAGCTTTTAAAAGAAGCTGGACTTGAAGACGTCGTAATAGATGAACACTTTAACGTCCGCGGAAAGATTGCAGGCGTTGGTCATACGGGAAAAAGTGTTTTATTGGAAGGTCATTTGGATACAGTTTTCTCCTTTGGTGACGTCAAAGGCGTGACGGTTGACGACGAAGGGCGCATCCATTGTCCCGGCATTTGTGACGATACCCGAGCCCTGGTTGCGAACTTATCCGTTCTTAAAGCACTGAAAGCCTGCGGCATTCGCCCCTACCATGACATCGTGATCGCCGGTACCGTTTGTGAAGAGGGGTTGGGTGGCATGTTAGGCATGCGAACAGTCTTAGAAGCACTTCAAAAAGAAACGGAAGTTTTGGCGACCGTATCGATTGACGGTGCGACCGCGGATCGCTTTTACGCGAACGCAACCGGGATGGTTGATTGGTCCGTCACATTCACTGGGCCCGGGGGACACGCTTGGACAGCGTTTGGAACGCCGAGCACCTTGCATGCAGCTTGTCGAGCAGCTAGTTTAATTGCTGACATCGAGTTACCGACCGATCCGAAGACGATTACGACCGTAAGCTTAATTGAGGGCGGCCAAGCCATTCACGGAATCGCCCAAAAATGCACCTTTAAGATTAACGCACGTTCAGATAGTCAGGCGGTTTTGGAAAAACTCAATGAACAAATGATCGACGCTTTCGAGCAGGGTGCAAAGCTTGAAAATGATCGGTGGGGTCAGCCCGGCGTGATTAAAGTGCGCTATGAAAAACTT
This sequence comes from uncultured Sutterella sp., assembly GCA_900546995.1. Classification (GTDB taxonomy): domain Bacteria; phylum Pseudomonadota; class Gammaproteobacteria; order Burkholderiales; family Burkholderiaceae_F; genus Aphodousia. The sequence goes on along the minus strand of URFF01000018.1, from coordinate 5,618 downwards.
CTCGAAATTCCTGCCGGTCAACAAGACGACAACTGCCGCATGATTCAAGCGGCAAAGGTAGTGACCGAAGCGGTCGGTATTACGCCAACCTTTATGCCCGGCGGCAGCACCAATGCCAATATGGCCATCGGTAAAGGCATCCCGGCCGTTTGCTTTGGTCGTGGTGGCGAAGAGTATGGACAGCACACGCTTCAAGAATGGTTTAATCCCAAAGGCGTTGAAGCGTGCGAACAAAAGTCTATCTTGATGCTTTTGGCGATTGCCGGTTTAGACAATCGTGTTAAGCCACTTGGCGAGACGCTTTAACGGTGTGAGCCTCCGATTGAGTGATTGGAGGCTCTTCCAATATAGCAGAACATAATCTGCCAGATTATGTTCTGCCAGATTATGTTCTGGCAGATTATATTCTGGGATTGGGTGTAGCAAAAATTTCTCCGAAGTAGTGGTTTGTAGAGTCGTTACCAAACGGCAAGTAGCTCCTAAATTGACTACTAGACATTAACTCCGATGTGCCTGAATAAATCAACGTCAAAGAGGCCCCGATCGGTTACACGTAAATGTGGAATCACGGCCAACGGTAAGAAACTTAATGTCATGATTGGATGCATAGATTCTTTAACATGAAAAGACTCATGAGCCGCTTGGATGAAGGCCGTTTTGCGTTTAGCCGTTATCAGTGCTTCTTTATTGGTCATTAATCCTGCGATTTCCAAGGGTAGGGATTGAATGATTTGACCGTTTCGGATGAGTACGAGACCGCCTTGCATGGATTCAATGGCTTTAACGGCTGCAAGCATGTCTTCATGAGGATCAGTGATGATCGTTGTAGTTCCGAAGGGGATGACTAAGCGCGAAGCGAACCGGTGTGAGCATGGATGATTCGATATGCACGTGTGCGTCAATAAGCCCCGGTGTTACGTAAGCGCCATTAACGTCAATCGTTTGCTTGGCGCTTGCTTTGCAATGGCAGCCAGCATCAATGATTTTCCCATGGTCAATATAGATCTCGGCGTTTTCTAAAACGGTGCCTGTGAAAACATCAACCAAGCGAGCATTGGTGATGCACGTCTCGCAGACACTGCGTCCCATTGCACAATCGATTTGGTGTTTGAGTTCGTTAACTGTGACTGACATGGAAAATTTCCTTCTTTCAAAAGCCGAGAACATCCGAAACCATACGAAAGCAACAAAAAGTGAATATGGGCAGGCCAAAGGATGGCGTTTGTTTCTTTCGCAATTTTGAGTCGCTAACTCAAAAAGTGCCCTTTTGACCCCTTATGAGAACCAAAGTGATTTTGGAGCAAATTGTTTTTGGAAAAACATTGCTGAATTTTTCTTAAAACCATTTCTAACGATTTGACTTTTAAAAAGATTTTCCATTTTCCCAGATAAATTTTTTGTAGTTTGCTTTTTGCATGAATTAGTAATACAATTTCAAACAAATAAGAAAACTTTTATCTTCTAAGGGGTAAAAAATGACCACGGGTTTTGAAATTTTGGTGTTGGTTTTAGGTTTGGGGTACTTTGCTTACCAATGGTTGACGTTTGACGCCGATGCAGAAGCGCGTCGTACGTTTGAAGCGGAACGTCGTGAAGAATTGTCAGCGGAGTGGCAAGGCGGCTTGCGCCGCATGAAGCGGATTTGTGGTTAATATCTAAAAGGTCAATACCGTTTTCTATCGTGTATTGACCTCTCTCTTTAATCCATTGAAATTATTTTTTAACTTGCAGTTCCATTGTTTCCAGTTTGAGTACAGCATCGAATTCTTGGTTTAATGTTTTTAAGTCCTGCCGGTATAGGTTTGTCATTCGTTTCAGAACGTCTAAAGGAATCATCTTTTCTGAGCGTTTGGCCATTCTTTTCTGTAATGTCTGTTCGTTAGGCAAAGGAAAGACAATGGCGGCGGTTTGGTAGCCAGCTCTTTTCAAGAGCTGCAAAGTTTTTTGGCGTTCAAGCGCAGCAAGGTTCGTTTTGTCAATGACAAAAGATGTTTTTCTTTTAATGAGTTTTTCAATCTTGAGATCGGCGGCTAGTGCCGCTTCTTCAATGACGGCTGCCCATTGTGTGTAGTCGTTATCCGATAGACGCATTACCTCGTCGTCTACTGAGACAATTGGCATTGAAGAAAGCCACTTATTGTTGGCAATGTAAGTACTCTTCCCAGAATACGGAATGCCTATCATGAAAATGCAGAGCGGTTTTTTTGTGTCGTTTTGCATCGTTCAGCTGAGGAAAAATGAACAAAGTCATCGTACGGTTAATGAGTCGGATCTGTCAAATTTCAGGAAAAACGTTAAATTTTCCCAAAAAGTCGCTTGGAAAATGTTAAAAAATTGGAAAAACTCGCTGGGAAAACATGAGAAAAATTAAAAAAGTCACTATAAAAACGCAATTTTTCATGATAAAGTGGCTATGAAAACGTAAACGAAGGCGATCAATAAAATGCTTAAGAGAAAAATTGAACAAACGCTGTTGAGTTGGTTTGAAGACAAAAACCACAACCCTCTCATTTTGAAGGGATGTCGCCAATGTGGGAAAACCTTTTCTACTTTGCAGTTTGCCAAGCAACATTACTCTCAGGTTGTTTATCTCAATTTTTTTGAAAATCCGGAGTACAAAGCGATTTTTGAAAATTCGCTTCAGGTAGACCATCTGATCATGATGATGAGCGCGTTCGTTGGTCCGACTGTTCGCTTCGTACCCCATGAAACCGTTATTGTTTTGGACGAAATTCAAGAGTGTCCTCAAGCAAGAACGGCTTTAAAGTTTTTCAAGCTTGACGGTCGTTTTGATGTGTTAGCGACAGGGTCTTTGTTGGGTATTAGTGGATATCGCTCTCAAGATTATTCTGTCCCGGTGGGTTATGAAACCATAGTGGATATGTATCCACTCGATTTTGAGGAGTTTCTTTGGGCTAACGGCATTGATGTTTCCTTAATTGGCATGTTGAAAAATTGCCTTCAAGAAGAAAAGCCGGTACCTGAAGCTTTGCATCAACGGTTGCGTAATCTCCTGCTGCAATATGTCGTACTGGGAGGCATGCCGCATATCGTCAATCAATTTATTGAAAACAAAAATATTGCTTTGGCGCGTGAGGAACAAAAGTACCTGATAGAGTCATTCAAAGACGACATGGTGAAATACGCTCAGAAATCGGATAAGTCAAAAATCCGAGAGTGTTTTGAATCCATTCCTCAACAACTGGCAAAGGAAAATAAGAAGTTCCAGTATTCGTTGATTAGAAAATCCGCTCGCTCAAACCAATACATCGGTAGTTTGCAGTGGTTGGAGGATTCCGGCTTGATTTGTCGTTGCTACAACCTTTCGTTACCGGAATTGCCACTTGAAGGGAATGCTTGTCGAGATCAATTTAAGGTGTACATGGCTGACACCGGTCTATTTGTCAGTATGCTGGAAGATGGCACAGAGATTGATATTTTGCAAGGTAAGCTCTACGGCTATAAGGGAGCCATTTTTGAAAATCTTGTAGCAGACTTCTTTATCAAGATGAAACGACCGCTTTTTTATTTCCAAAAGGATAGTGGATTGGAGGTTGATTTTGTCATCCGCTACCAGGGGCAGTTAGTTCTAGTGGAAGTCAAAGCGAAAACGGGGAATACAAAGAGCACACAAACGATTTTGAAGCATCCGGAAAAGTATCACGTGAATTCGGCGATTAAGCTAGGGGACTACAACATAGGGCGTCAAGGAAAGATTTTGACGTTACCTCTTTATTTGGGATTTCTGTTGAAAGAACGTTAATGAATCAAGTGAAAACCAATGAATTCACTTGGTTAAGTCAAGTGTTTACAGTGCGGCCTAATGGCATGAAATTTTTGTTATTAGGCCGCATGAACGATATTTGCTAGCGTTTTTTATTCTTGGAGCTCGCTGAAACAATAATCAGCCCACTCTTGCAGTAATGTACGGCGCTGTTCAATCAAAACGCCGCGGCGATATGCCCCATTGTGCCGGTCGGCAGGGTCTTTGTGAGCTAAACATCGTTCAACGATCATCATATTTTTATTGTTTTCTTGTGCCCATGTGGCAAACGCTGCTCTAAAGCCGTGAGGCACAATGACTCTGTTTCGTTGATACGGATCGGTGAACCCTTTGTCACCATTTAACTGGACTTTTTTATTGATGGTTCTAATTAGTTTACGAACGGAGGTGCTGGAAAGGCTTCGTTTATTCCGACTAAAAATGAGATCACAAGAATCGAATAAAGTTTTATTTTTAATTGTGTCCAGTATTTTCAAAGCTTGATGACTCAGGGGAACGTCATGTGGGAGGTTATTTCCTTGTTTGCCCTTCATATGTGAGGCCGGTATTTGCCATTCCGCTAATTCGAAGTTGATTTCACTCCAAGTGGCTAAGCGTACAGGTTGTCCTCTGGAAACAGTCAATATTGAAAACAGTAGGAGTTGAGTACTCACAGTTCTTGCAGGGTTATTTACAAGAAGAGCAACAAAGCGAGGAACGTCTCTCCAGTCTATGGCGGGATAATGATTGTTTATTGAGTTCAATCGAATGTTTAAAAGTGGTTCTAGAGATTCTCGATCGGTGGGGAGCCGCGTTGTGGGGTTTCTGTAATTTCTAGAATCACACCATCTTAAAAATTGGGTAAGTGCAGTGAGAACTTTGGGTGCGCTCTGCGTCGTTTTCGAAGAGCAGTACTCAAGGCACTTGATAATATCATTTGGTTTGATGTCTTTTGGTTGTTTATTTCCAACGAACGGGAAGACGTATTTTTTACCAAGCGCAAGACGTCTATCGAGTGCTCGTTTGTCGGTCCATTGTTTGATATTTTTGTAATCACGAAGCCAGACGATCCATAAATCGGAGACCGTTCGCTGTTTGAAAATACTCGATTTTGCGAATTTAAAGTTATCTATCACCTTTGTTTTGAGTGGTAATAGCCAGTAATTGGCAAAAAGCACTTGTCAGCTCCTTTAAAAAAAATTTACTTATAAACGAGGTGAAGGTTTGATGACTCAATTAGAGAGCGAACCTGAAGTTGCTCAGATAGGTGTGTTGCCGACAAATATTCCTTTTGCCATTCCTAAAAAATGGAAATGGGTACAGCTCAGAGCAATTGGAAAAATTGTTGGAGGGGGGACTCCCCAAACTAGTATTTCTGACTATTGGGACAATGGATGTATTCCATGGTTTACGCCTTCCGATTTAGGAAAGGCAAATGGTATATACATAGAAGAAAGTGGAAGGAAAATTACTGCTCTTGGACTTACCAATAGCTCGGCATCGATGATGCCAGAAGGGGCTGTACTGTTCTCATCCAGGGCTCCGATTGGGCATATTGCTTTGTCTAAAGTGAAGTGTTGCACAAACCAAGGTTGCAAATCGTTTGTAGCCAATGAATCCTACATATCTCCGATGTGGGCATATTGGGTCTTACGTGCACGTACACAGGACATAATCGCAAGAGCATCAGGGACCACTTTTAAAGAAATATCAGGGCGAGGCATGGCTGATACCTGGATTCCTTTACCGCCGCTTGAAGAACAAATGCGTATTGTTACGAAGATAAAGCAACTTTTCGAGCAAATTGACCGAGCTGAGAGGGCTTACAGCGAACTGTCAGGCCCTCTCTCTGAAC
>URFF01000017.1 GCA_900546995.1 uncultured Sutterella sp. | reverse complement strand
GAAGGATAAAGCCCTTGGAGAGCTTCAAAATCTTCTTATGACGGGCACGAGCCGTTACACCACGTTTTACTCGGGGCATCTTTCTCTCCTTTTCCTAATTATGCGTAGGGCAACATACGATGGATGGACTTGCTGTCAGATTCATGGATGGTAACCATACCACGCAAATGACGCTTGTTCTTCGTCGTACGATGGCTGAGAATGTGACGCTTCGTGGCGTGAGCACGCTTGATGGAGCCGCCGGCACGAACCTTAAAACGCTTGCTGGCAGCCTTCTTTGTTTTCATCTTCGGCATTTGACCGATTTCCCTTATTATTAGATGATCACCGGCGCTTTCACACCCTGCGAAAGACTTGTTGGCCGGATCTCACTTGTTATCTTTCAAGCCGCACCCTAATGCACACAGCACAAAACACCCCGCTGGTGCATTCACTTCGGTACCGCTTGAAATCAGAATTTGCGAATGATATTACTTTTTGCGCTTGGGCGCAAGTACCATGATCATTTGGCGACCTTCAAGTTTCGGGAATTGCTCCACTTGAGCGATTTCTGCCAAATCTTCACGGATACGAGAAAGCACATCCTGGCCCAAATCCTGATGAGCCATTTCGCGACCGCGATAACGCAACGTGACCTTGGCTTTGTTGCCGTCATTTAAGAAACGCGTCAAAGCGCGCAACTTGGTCTGGTAGTCGTTTTCATCGGTGGCGGGACGGAACTTGACTCCCTTCACCTGGATGACTTTCTGTTTGGCCTTGATTTCCTGCTGACGCTTTTGTTCCTGATAGCGGAATTTACCGTAATCCATTAAACGGCAAACCGGCGGATTGGCTTTAGCGGCCACTTCCACCAAATCAACACCGGCCTCTTCGGCCATGGCCAATGCTTCCGAAGTGCGAACGACACCGATTTGCGTGCCGTCAATACCGGTTAAACGAACTTCGGGGACTCGAATCTCATGATTGATTCGATGGGTACGTTCCTGAGCGATGATAATTCTCCTAGTAACAACAAATTGCCTTTATCAAACAAAGGCGCCTCACTTTACCACTTTTTTTGTCATTTGGGGACCAAAAAGTCAGGGAAAACAACAAAAATTTGTGTTTTCCCTAACTGCTTGAACCTAAATGTGCTCGTTTTGGGTTGGGGCTCGTCGAAAACCAATCCAACCAGCCATGTCGGCAAAAGCGTGACTCACTGCATGTGGCAGCAACTTATCCAAACTTCGCCCGTAAGGATTGCGGGAAATAATCTCGCCTAAAAAACCGGAATATTCGGCTTTTTTCTTCTCAAGCCTGCGCTTTAATTCCCGAGGCGTGGCTTCATTGAGTCGCTCACGCCTTAAGCGCATCGATTTTTCGCTCACCTCAACCCGATCCACACAACTCATTAACGAATCAATGATTTCCTCACGCAAAGGCGTCTTATAAACCAGTTCGCCCTCAATGGCGAGTCCGGGCGATAAGAAGTGAACACTGCTTTGAATCGGCTGATCCCCAATCTGCAGTTTTCGCTTCATTTCTTCAAATTGTTTGGTCACCACGTGTTGAGAGTCACCGTCATTGTCGCTAATCACACAAAACGGTTTTCTCAGGCTTAACGCCATCAACATGAAGGGCGCGTAGCTTTTACCGTCAACCCCCATCAAACTCACACCAAAGGCGCTCGGATCGTCTCCGAAATAGGCCTGAAACATCCCCCGAATCAATTGTTCTTCGGTCACCCCTTCCACAAAAATGAGCCCCCGGGCAAAAAGCGCCTCACCTCGGTGACGAAGAATCAAACGCTTAATCGCCCGAATCTGCGCCTGTTCCATATTCTGCGGCAACCACCGGACATCAATCCCCTTTGCCGTCCGATCCATTGATCGAATCGCCTGCGGCTCGCAGGCCGCGGCGACATAAGGCGAATGCGTTGTGAGAATCAATTGATGCGAAAGTGAAGCAAGTTCACTCACAAGCACTCGCTGGGCATTGGGGTGCATATGAATTTCAGGCTCTTCGGCGGTAATCATCATAAAAAGCGGATAGCCGAGATATTTCGAGCGCATCACCAAAAGGTCGGCTAGCGCCACAATCGATAAAATGGCCACGCTTTTTCGACTGCCCTGACCTTGCAATTCGTGACTATCCCCTCTTAAAGCGGCTTCTTTGAGTAGCTGAAAAAACGCCTCGATGTTATCGGCGGTGAGCCCCGCGGCATCAGGCAATCGAGTGCCCGGGCCTTCAAGCGTTTGAGCCAATCCATCGAGCACTTGCGCCAAAGAGGTAATTGGTTGCCCTCGATATTCAGGATGGCGCTCAAGAACACGATGCATTTGTTTTAGGATCCGGTTCACAAACGAACGCTCATTGACGAGGTCTTCCAAAATATTTTCGTCCGCATCAATGGAGACAAACTGCAAACTCTCGGGCAATTCTTTGAGCTCAGCGCCGGACTTTGCCGCATCCCAGTGGTTGATGACGTATCGACTCTTTTTAATGACTCCGTCTGTTTCAAGCGTAAACACCGTTCGAAACGCCATGTATTCCCGATGATAGCGATCGTGACGAATCAACCCGACAAATTGTTTTTGCCAATCATCGGAAAAGCGAGCATCCCGATGATCACTGTCGCTGACCGGAATGAAACGAATGTCAATCACGATACGATTGCCGGGCCGCCCTTTCACCGGCTCATGAAAGTCGCTGGCATTCACACTGATTTCATCGCTTAGAGCCAATTCAAGCGCTTTGAGTACTGAACTTTTACCGCTGTTGTTCGGACCGATCAAAACCGAGGTTCGAGACAGACTCATCTGCAAGCGCTCAATCCCACGAAACCCTTGAATCCGTACTCTGTCAATCACAATCATTGTCTTATCGTCCTATGAACTTCCCACAAGAATATTGTCTCAAATCTAAAGGCTTACCGTACAATAGAATTAATAGCAAGGAGCCTGAATATGCCCGACTACAAAGAAATTGAAACCGTCACGCAGTTATTGGGATTAGTCACAGAACCCGGCCCGATTGATCATCATGTCTTTCAAAATATCGACTTTACCGATTTGGCTGATTTAGCTTCTGAGTGCACGTTTACCGATTGTCTTTTTCTCGGGTGCGTGCTACCGGAAAGTTTTTCACAAAAGCTCGATAAATCCAATTTGATCTTCCCGAAATTGGATGCGCCCTTTGACATTTATCGCAGCTACCTCTACTCAGCCAATTCCCTTTATTCGGGCTTTGATCCGCGCGATGAATCAACCGTTGAGAACACGTACGACAGACGCGTGTATCGGCACTATTTGCAAAGCGGTGTCGTCTCAAAAAATATCAAAGAGACGCTTTCGCGCTACTTGCATGATCACTCCATGAGCAATGCCATCAAAGATTTTCTCGCAAACTATCACGAGCGACAGATCGTGGGGATTATGGGTGGGCACGACCTCTTGAGAACCGATCCGGTTTATAAACAAATCGTGCTTTTGAGTAAACGCTTAACCGAAATGGGGTTCATTATGGTGAGCGGCGGCGGAGCCGGCGCGATGGAAGCCACTCACCTGGGCGCCTGGCTAGCCAAACGAACCGAGGCTGAAGTCGACGACGCTTTAAATATCCTCTGCAAAAGCCCAAGCTGGCAGGATAAAGGCTGGCTATCGTCAGCGTTTCATGTTTTACTGAAATATCGACAAACTCACTTTATCAGTTTAGGCATTCCGACTTGGCTTTACGGGCATGAGCCCGCGACACCCTTTGCCACGCATATTGCCAAATTTTTCGATAACAGCATTCGCGAAGACACGATTCTCAGTATTACCCGAGGCGGCTTAATTTACACCCCGGGTAGTGCCGGCACCGTGCAAGAAATTTTCCAAGCCGCCGTTCCCAACCATTATCAAACCTACGGGTACGCGAGTTTAATGGTGTTTTTAGGTGTGGACTTTTGGCGTAATGAAATGCCGGTCTATCGGCTGCTGGAGCACTTGGTTGACACCGGCAAATATAAGGGACTGCGTATTTCGATAACCGATGACATTGCCGAGGTACTGCAAACGATTAAGACCTTCCGCCCGGATAAGGCCTGATGTTTCGTTAAAAACAAAAATCCCGGTTCTTCTCAAAATGGGAGGAACCGGGAATCTTTTAGGCGTAAGGAATATTAGCCGTTAAATTTTTCGTCGTTTTCCTTAACGAGCATGGCAATGAAGTCTTCGACTTTCATCACACCCAAATCCTTGCCGCCGCGAGCACGAACCGAGAGCGTGCCCGATTCTTTTTCTTTGGCGCCCACCACTACAATGTAGTTGATCTTCTGCAAGCTCAATTCACGAATCTTGTAGTTGATCTTTTCATTGCGAACATCTTTTTGAACGCGAAGGCCGGCAGCCTTCATTTGAGCGGCGACTGCGTCAACATAGTCGTTTTGCGCTTCCGTGATGCTGGCGACCGCCACTTGAATCGGCGAAAGCCACAAGGGCATCGCACCGGCATAGTGTTCAATCAACATGCCGATCCAACGTTCCATGGAGCCGATAATGGCGCGGTGCAACATCACCGGCACTTTGCGCGAATTGTCTTCGGCAACGTACTCGGCACCCAAACGACCCGGCATTTGGAAGTCGACCTGAATCGTACCGCACTGCCAAGAACGACCCAAGCAGTCTTTTAAGTGATATTCGATCTTCGGACCGTAGAAAGCGCCTTCACCGGGCAAAATGTCATATTTGAGGCCCAGGGCATCCAAGGATTGCATCAAAGCGGCTTCAGCCTTATCCCAAGCGGCATCTTCACCGATGCGCTTTTCAGGACGAGTGGCCACCTTATAAGCGATTTCCTTGAAACCGAACGTTTCGTAGACTTTCTTCACGAGCTTGGAGTAGGCCGTGCATTCATCCAAAATCTGGTCTTCGGTACAGAAAATGTGACCATCGTCTTGCGTGAAGCCGCGAACGCGCATCAAGCCGTGCAAAGAGCCCGAGGGTTCATTGCGGTGGCATTGACCGAATTCACCCAAACGCATCGGTAAGTCACGGTAGCTACGAAGCGCGGAATTGAAGATCTGAATGTGACCCGGGCAATTCATCGGCTTTAAGGCGTAGTATCGGTTTTCCGATTCGGTCGTAAACATGTTTTCACGATACTTGGCCCAGTGACCGGACCGTTCCCAAAGCGAGCGGTCAAGCACTTGAGGCGCTTTGACTTCATCGTAGCCGTTATCTTGATAGACCGTACGCATGTACTTTTCGACTTGTTGCCACAAGGCCCAGCCCTTGGCGTGCCAGAAAATCATGCCCGGAGCTTCTTCTTGCAAGTGGAAAAGATCCAATTCCTTGCCGAGGCGACGATGGTCACGCTTTTCAGCTTCTTCGAGCATCGTCAAATAGGCTTTGAGATCGTCTTTCTTCGCCCAAGCCGTGCCGTAAATGCGTTGAAGCATTTCGTTATTGGAGTCACCGCGCCAATAAGCGCCGGCGACCTTCATGAGCTTATGCACCTTCAATTTACCCGTAGACGGCACGTGAGGGCCGCGGCACAAGTCCGTGAAGTCACCTTGAGCGTAAAGCGAAATAGTTTCCCCTTCCGGGATGGCTTCAATCAATTCGGCCTTATATTTTTCACCTAAGCCGAGGAAGTATTGCATCGCGTCTTCGCGCTTCATTTCTTTTCGCACGATCGGGATGTTCTTCGCAACGAGTTCATCCATGCGCTTTTCGATGGCGGTCAAATCCTCAGGCGTAAAGGGGCGCTTATAAGAGAAGTCGTAGTAAAAACCGTTTTCAATGGACGGTCCGATCGTGACTTGAGCATCCGGATACAATTCCTTGACAGCCTGAGCCATCAAGTGAGCGGTTGAGTGGCGAATGATATCGAGCGCTTCAGGATCTTTATCGGTAATGATCGATACTGTCGCGTCTTTGTCAATCACAAAACTCGTATCCACGAGCTTGCCGTCAACTCGACCGGCCAAGGCTGCCTTTGCCAAACCGGCTCCGATACTTTGAGCGACATCGGCCACCGTGAGCGGCGCGTCGTACTGTCGTTGAGATCCGTCAGGAAGCGTTACGGTTAACATCTTTTATCCTTTGACTAAAGTAAAAAAAATGTGGCTTATTTCTAAGCCACACTCTTTGAATTTTAAATTTTTTAAGCAACAACCAAGCGGGCTCGTCAGCAAATTGTTAACGAGTTGTTGTAGTTCGAGTCGTGAAACGAGAGAACATTGCTTAGCCAGTCCTTTATTACGATGCGGCTTATTGTAGTCCCACCTGAGGTTCTTTGTAAAGGAAGAACATCGGGCTGAACCATGAAAATTAGGCCACACTACGATAAATCGCTAAGACATCGTCGCTTGTGAGCTTTTTAAATTGACCGACCGTGCCTGTTCGTGCGCAACAACTCTGAGCGCATTGTTGAAGGGCTTCATCGGTTAAACCGAAGTCGGAAAGCTTCGAAGGCATTTGCATGCGGGCATAAAACGTTTCCAATGCGGCTATCCCTTCCTCAATCGTGTCCTTACCCATGATTTCCCGGGCAAAACGTTGCAAGCGATCAGGATTGACACTTTGAACATAACGCAACCACGTAGGCGTTAACACAGCTAATCCCGCCCCGTGGGTAATGCTCGGATCGTAGGCCGACAATTCGTGCTCCATCGCGTGGCAAGCCCAATCTTCGACTTGTCCCAAGCCGTAAAAACCATTATGAGCCCAGCTGCCGACCATGCCGATCTGGCACCAACTGTCATAATCTTGGGGATTTTCCAAAAGTTTCGGACCGAACGTCATCGCCGTGCGAATCGCCGCTTCGGCTTGAGATGAAACAAAATCCACATGCTCGGTATTGGTGAAGTAGCGCTCAAAGATGTGGCTGATCATATCCACCACGCCGGCTGCGATTTGATTCTTAGGCAATGTGAAAAAGAGTTCCGGATTCACCACGGACATCAACGGGCGGATTTTTTCACTGGCCGTGCCAAGCTTTAACCCCGCGTGATTGATCACCATGCGGATAGACTGTTCGCTGCCCGCGGCGGGAATCGTTAAAACGCAAGCAATGGGTAGCGCCTTTTCAATAGTGACGCCTTTGGTGAAGAAATCCCAAGCGTCTCCATCGTAGCAAGCGCCTGCCGCTGCGACCTTACAAGTGTCAATGACACTACCGCCACCCACGGCTAAAAGGACATCGACTTCTGAATCGCGAGCGATTTTCATCACCCGTTGGGCGTATTCCAACGTGGGGTTACTGCGCACACCGCCAACGGTGAAATACTCGATCCCTGATTCTTCCAGCGAGGCTTGCACCGCTGCGATCGTTCCGTTTTTAATGGCGCTGCCTGAACCGTAGACAATCAATGCGCGATCAAAGCCTTGAGCTTTCAGATGAGTGCCGATCTTTCGGTGCTCATCTCGACCGAAAAGAATTCGGGTCGGATTGCAATAATTAAAATTGAGCATATGCAAAACCTCTTAAAAAATCTGACAAAAGCCAAAAAAGAGCAATTTAGAGACATTCTAAATGAACGGGATTCGATTAGAATCAATTGATGTTCGATTAACTCCTTTTAAGAAGGGAATGGAAATGACTGAAAAGAAAAATCTTGAACCGACGCTTCCGCCGCTTTTGCCGGAAACCACCCAAGTGATGGACACCTTGATGGCCTGTGAATTGGTCAAAAAGGCTCTTCAATTGGCCGTCGATCAAGACCAACAATGCGTGGATGAACAAGTAGAAATCACGGAAATCCCCTCTTCGCCTTTCGGTGAAGATCTCCGTGGCAAAGACTTTGTGGAACGTTTTGCCCGCTATGGTCTGAAAGATATTCATGTTGACGAAGTCGGCAACGTCATTGCCGTGCGTCCCGGTGTCGGTCCCGAACCGCGCACCAAACTCGTGATTTCCGCCCACTTGGATACGGTTTTCGCCAAAGACTCCAACTTCAAGGTTCGTCAAGAAGGCAATAGCTACTACGCTCCTTCGATTGGCGATGACTCCCGCGGTTTGGCTGGCCTTTTGCAAGTTCTTCGCATGTTTAACGAACTCAATGTTCAAACGATCGGCGATGTGATCTTCGTTGCCACCGTCGGCGAAGAAGGTGAAGGCGATCTTCGCGGTGTGAAAAACCTCTTCCGCGATCCGAACGTTGATATCGACGGCTTCATCTCTTTGGACTGGTCCGATCCTCGCGAATGCGTGGTCGGCGCCACGGGTAGCTTCCGCTATCGCGTGAGCTTCGATGGCCCCGGCGGACACAGCTACTTGGGCTTCGGTCTGCCGTCAGCCATTCACGCCATGTTCCGCACCGGCGAAACGCTTTGCAACCTCGAAGTGCCCAAGGATCCGAAGACGACCTACACGGTCGGCGTGGTCAAGGGCGGCACGACGGTGAACGCCATCGCCGCTCACGCCTCGATGGACATCGATATGCGCAGCACGGAAAATAGTTCCCTTTGCGCATTGCGTGATAAGGTTTTGCCCTGCTTTGAAAAGGCTGCCGCTGACGAAAACGCTCACTGGGGTGTGACCGATGAAGCCAATAAGGTAAAAGTCACGATCACGCCGATCGGCGAACGTCCTGCTGGTCAACAAGCACCGGAAAGCCCGGTTTGCCAAGCCGTTCGCGCCGGTCTTTTGGCTTTGGGCTTACCGCTTAACATGTATGCCTCCACTTCCGGTGACCACAACGTCTCCTTGAGCATGGGTATCCCGAGTCTTTGCATCGGTGCCGGTGGCCGTAACTACAAGATGCACACGCTTGAAGAAGTTTGGGAACGCGTTGACGCTTACCAAGGTCCGCAATTGGCCTTCTTGATGGTTTGCGCATTAGCCGGCCTTCAAGACGTTACCAAGGGCATCCTTCCGAAGCGTGCTCACTAAGAATCAGGAATTGGCACATGCCTAACTGATGAAAATCTCGGATCCCGAAAACTTTCGGGGTCCGATTTTTTTAGGTTGAAACTTTCAAGGGGAAAATCAAAATGGCTGAACGCAAAAATCTGGAACCGACTCTGCCGCCGCTTCTGCCGACAACCAAAGCCGTGATGGCGACTTTAATGGAAAGCGAACTGGTCCAAAAAGCCTTAAAGCTCGCCGTTGATCAAGACGATCAATGCGTTGATGAGCAAGTTGAAATCACGCAAATCCCCTCCTCGCCCTTTGGTGAAGAGTTGCGCGGCAAAGACATCGTCGAACGCTTCACGCGCTACGGTCTTAAAAATATTCAGGTTGATGAAGTCGGCAACGTTATCGCGGTGCGTCCCGGCGTGGGTCCTGAACCGCGCACTAAACTCATGATCTGCGCACACTTGGATACCGTCTTTTCCAAGGACACAGACTTCACCGTCCGCAAAGAAGGCAACCGCTATTACGCGCCCTCTATCGGTGACAACTCGCGAGGCCTAGCGGGCATGCTTCAAGTGCTTCGCATGTTTAACGAATGCAATGTGCAAACCGTCGGTGATTTGATTTTCGTTGCCACGGTCGGCGAAGAAGGTGAAGGCGATTTACGCGGCGTGAAAAATATTTTCCGCGATCCCAATGCTGACATTGACGGCGTGCTCGATCTTGACTGGTCCGACCCGCACGAATGTGTGCCGACAGCCACCGGAAGCCTTCGCTATCGCGTGAGCTTTGACGGCCCCGGTGGACACAGCTATCTAGGCTTTGGGTTGCCCTCTGCCATTCATGCCATGTTCCGTACCGGTGAAACGCTCTGCAATCTTGAGGTCTCTAAAGATCCGAAAACCACTTACACGGTTGGTGTGGTCTCTGGCGGCACAACAGTGAACGCCATTGCCGCTCACGCCTCGATGGATATCGATATGCGCAGCACCGACAACAAGGCCTTGCAAGCGCTGCGCGACAAGGTCCTTCCCTGCTTTGAAAAAGCGGCCGCGGATGAAAACGCGCACTGGGGTGTAACGGATGATGCCAATAAGGTGAAAGTGACCATCACGCCGATCGGCGATCGCCCGGCAGGCAGTCAAACCGATGACAGCCCCGCTTGCCAAGCCGCTCGTGCAAGTCTCGTTGCTTTGGGGTTGCCGTTACACCTTTATGGGTCCGGTTCCGGTGACGTGAACGTGCCTTTGAGCATGGGCATTCCCTGCATCTGTGTCGGTGCCGGTGGTTATAACTACAAGATGCACTCGCTTGAAGAAGTTTGGGTCCGTGAAGACACCTATCAAGGACCTCAAGTGGCCTTCTTGACAACTGCTTCCATGATCGGATTGGATGGCATTTCCGAAGGGCTCTTGAAAAAACGTACACATTAATCTGAACGTTGTTCGTATTTAAAGCCCGACCCGATTTTCGGCTCGGGCTTTTTTCGTGCGCTTTTAGGCTTTTAATAGCAAAAAACCAGTCATCGGTGCTAGAATGCGGATCTGCTCTTTTGAAAGAGCCTTTTCGGCAACAAGTTCAGAGTGTTGTCGAAGATAGGTAGGGGTATAGCACAATGGTCAGTGCGCTCGGCTCTGAACCGAGATATCTTGGTTCGATTCCAAGTACCCCCGCCAAAAACGCAATGAGGAATCTGTTCCACAGGTTCCTTTTTTGTTGCCCATTGTTATTTATCTCTTTATTTTTCAACAACTTATATTCTGACTCAAGTAACACTTTCTATTTTCTGATAGTGCTTTTACTTTAAGGAAGTTAAAATTTTTTGGGCCCAACAATGGGCCCAATGGAATCAAAAAAAGCCCCTTTTTTCTCATTTGGCCCAAACGAAATGACCTGAACAAATCCTGATAACGTCACACAGAAAACAAAAACCAATAGGTACTTTTTGTTATCGACGTTAAACAGAAACCTTCTATAATCACAAGCCTTCTCGTGAAAGGTTTTTTATGAATTCCGCTTTAAAAGGACATTTGGCTGCACTCACTGCCAATGTTGTCTGGGGTTTGATGGCACCGATCGCCAAAATCGTCATGGTCGGTGGTCTCATCGGCCCCTTGGTTTTAACGAATCTGCGTGTTTTTGGCGCAGCGATCCTTTTTTGGTTGTTCTCTCTTTTACAGCCTCGGGAAAAAGTCCCGGCAAAAGATTTACTGCGCTTTTTCTTTGCCTCACTTTTTGCCATCACCCTTAACCAAGGTTCCTTCATTTTCGGTGTGGGACTGACTGCACCGGGCGAAGCGTCGATTTTGACAACAAGTATGCCTCTTTGGGCGATGTTATTATCCGCGATCTTGCTTAAAGACCCGGTGACCGTCAAGAAAGTGATCGGGATTGCCGCTGGCGCCGGTGGTGCTCTTTTGCTGATCTTAAGCAGTCAGTCCACCGCCTCGGCTGATCCCAATATTCACAGTAGTATTTTGGGTGATGCGTTAGTGGTTTGCGCCCAATTAAGTTTCGCATTTTATATCGTTCGCTTTCGCGATCTTGTCGCCCGCTATAGTCTTTTCACGACCATGAAGTGGATGTTCACCTTCTCGGCGATGTGTTTGCTACCGGTCTCTTTCGATAGCCTCGTTGCCACCGAGTGGACCGCTTTATCGCAAAGCGAAATCCTCTCGATTGCCTACATTGTCGCTTGCGCTACGTTCCTATCCTTCTTACTCATTGTCATTGGTCAGAAAAACCTTCCGCCGACTGTGGCAGCCATGTATAACTATGTGCAGCCTGTCATCAGCTGCTGTGTCTCAATTGCCATCGGGCTGGATACTTTCGGCTGGGTCAAAGGCGTCGCGGTCGTGTTGATTTTCTCCGGTGTATATCTGGTCACGCACAGCACGCCGAAAAAGGATCAAGACGCTTACCACAAGAAACAGTTGGAAGTGCTTGCCAAGCGCGAGGCGCAAAAGGCCAAAGCTCAACGCACCCAATAGCACAAAGCGGCGAATTTTCGCCGCTTTGCTTTAACAAGAAATGCATTATGCCGAGGCTTTCTTCGGCAACCTCTGATAGGTTTTCCAATGAAAATAGGTCTGTAAAAGCACCGACACAATGATCAATAGCAACCCGAGATAAAAAGAAAAGTTAATTTCCTTCGCTTCATTAAAAAGCACCATAGCAATCACAATGCTATAAACCGGTTCCAAATTAAAGCTTAAATTGACAGTAAAGGTTGACAGTTTCTTTAGCGCCTCCAGCTGCAAAGAGAACATCCCCACCGTGCAAACTGACGACAAAAGTAACAAATACACGATATCCGAAACGCCGGGGACGATACTTTCAACCGGGAAAAAGTGCAGATAAATCGGCAGGATGGCACTCATGATGACAAAGCTTGAAAGGATTTCATAAAAAAGGAACGTCATCAAAGGATAATCAACCCCGACTCGCCGATTTTCAATTGTCATTATCGAGCCCAACAAGGCGCCTAGCACTCCGAGAATAATCCCGACTTGGTGCTGTGTATCAAAGTGAAAGATCAATCCGATGCCGAAAATGGTTAAAAGGCTAAACGCGATTTCACGAAGTGAGAAGCGCCGCTTACTCATCAACGGATCCAAAATCGCTGTAAAAAAGCTGATAGAAGCGAAACAGACCACCCCAATGGACACATTGGAATATTTAATCGACCCATAAAAACAAAGCCAATGCAAACTTAAAAGAAAGCCCACCCAAGCGATTCTCAGCGCATCGCGCACACCAATGCGAATTTTCCCATGGGTGATAAAGAGATAAAGCAAGAAAAATCCGCTTGCCATCATGACGCGGTACCAGACGAGCAGTCCTTCATTGAGCGTAATAAGACGCCCAAGAACCCCCGTAAAACCGGCAAGCAAAATCGATAAATGCAGAGCAAGAAAACCGGAAGACATAAAAACACCTAAAACAATTCACGCGATTATAGAACTTCAATGAGAATTTCCCCTCAAATGGCTTACTTTGTTATTCGACAGCGTGTTATATTGGTTATGTTTTGAAATCCTTTCGTTGCATCATGAAAAAATCGCATTCAACTCAAAATTCCGGTCTCTTGGGAAAATATTCCTATTTGATCGGTGACATTTTCGGTCTTGAGGCCTATCACGATCGTAAAAATAAAGATAAAAACCGTGTTCCCTGGCAATGGGTCTTATGGGCGGGTCTCATCGCATTCTGCGTGGGTTATATCCTGCCGGTGGATTCCGCATGGATTCTGCTCTTAGCCGCTGCGGCTGCTGCCATTTTCTACTTTGCGCGAAACACGGAAACCGTGCCCGAGCAAGTTTTACTTTTAACCGACGCTCGTTCACCGGAAGAAAAAGCCGGTAAAAAACCACAAAGCAAAGAAAAGACGCCGAGAAAGCGCCCGAACCGCAAACCTCGCACTGCGGCACAGGCGGGTGCTTCTGCACAAAAAACAGAAGAACCCACAAAAGAGTTGGCTCAACATACTGAAACGGAAAGTGGCACCGAGCCACCTTCGCCTTCTGCTTCGAATGAGTCTGTAACAGCGACTGCCACAGCTGCAGACGTCGCAGAAGCTACGAACACTCGTGGCAATCAACAAACGACTAAAAAGGCATCGACCAATCGCAATCGCCCGCGTCGTCCGAGAACACCTCGAGTAACACAAACAGCCACTGTCTCCACCGAAGTGTCTGAACCGGCGCCCGCGCCTAAGCCCAGGAAACCCCGCCGGCGTAAACCGGCGACAGCCTCGGCTAAGCCTGCCGCTTCACCTTCTGAAGACTCAGCGCCAGTCCAAAAACCTGAGACACCTTCGGCTCAATAGCGAAAAAATCCTCAAGGTCCGGTCGATGCCGGACCTTTCTTTTTCCTACAGACAAACACCTATTTTTAGGAAAATACCTTATTGAGAGATGTCGATACGAGTCGGTACGATAGCGAAATCAGCCGTTATTTGACGTTTCACATTAACAATTAAAGGGAGTGCTCGGTCATGTTTGACGGAATGCTTTTCTATCTTTTCATATGCCTACTCTTTTTCGGCATCGGTGATTTCTTAGGTGTGCTCACGAAAGCCAAGCTTTCCTCGGTTTTCGTAAGCTTGTTCCTCTTTTTGATTTGCTTCATGACGGGTCTGATTCCGCCCGACATTATCAATCAGGCCGGTTTAACTCAAATCGGCAAATGGGCGGTGGGTTTTGTGGTCTTTAGCATGGGCACAACCATTAATCTACGCGAACTCGCCCAAGAGTGGCGCACGGTAGCAACGGCCTGTGTCTCCATGGCCGTTATCTGGATCGGAATGATCGTGCTTATTCCGCTCGTGGGTTATAACGAAACGATTGTCGCCATTCCGATTATCAATGGCGGCATCGTCGCCACCCAAATCATGACCTCTGCCGCAATGGAAAATGGGCTCACCATGGCTGCCGCTTTCGGCACGATTCTCTACGCCGTGCAAAAGTTCTTCGGCACACCGTTTGCCTCTTACTTTGGTCTTCGTGAAGCACGGTTGGTTTTAGCGGAATACCGCCGCACCGGCATCAATCCCAATAAAGCACAGCCCAAGACGGAAACCAGCGTAGTAAAGCCCACGTATTTTGATAATCACAAGAAGTTCTACGGTCCGTTCCTTTGCCTTGCGATCACAGGATTTTTCACCTGGGTGGCTTCGATTATCGGAAGTTTCACCGGATTAAGCTACACCATCTGGTGCTTGGTTTTGGGCGCCTGTATGTCCTCTACCGGCTATGTGCCCAAAAATATCTTGGGTCAAGCAAAGTCCTCGGGTATTTTCAATGTCGCTGTCTTTGCCACCATTATCCCGAGTTTAGCGAGAATCGACTTAAACGACCTTTGGGTTTTAAGTTACAGCACGATCATCATGTTCATCGTGGTGTTTGTTCTGCTTTACGTGAGCTTCGGCATTTTGCCCTTGTGGCGCATTCAAGGTAAGAAAAATGTGGCTTTAGGTGTTGCCGCATGCCAACTTTTAGGATTCCCCGCCACCTACTTGATTGCAAATGAAGTGGCCACCGCTGCAGCGGAAAACGAAGAAGAAAAACAAGTGGTACTCGATGCCATCATGTCGAAGTACCTTGTGGCTGGTTTTACCACCGTCACCTCGGTCTCAGTGATCATTGCCGGCTTCTTCGAAAAGTTCATTGTCGTTTAGTACAAAATTTTCTGTCGTTAAAAAGGATTGATTATGTTTAAATTTGACGCACAAGATTATCCCTACGCCTCTAAGCGCCATGTGGTCTATGCCAAAAACGGGATGGCTTGCGTGGGAAACCCTTCAGGCGCTAGCGCCGGTCTTCAAGTTTTACTCAAAGGTGGCAATGCGATTGATGCGGCCGTTGCCGTCGCAACCGCACAACCTGTTGTTGAGCCGACAGGAAACGGCTTGGGAGCCGACTGCTTTGCGCTCATCTGGTACAAGGGACAACTTTACGGCATTAATGGTTCCGGGCCCCTGCCCAAAGCAGCTTCCATTGCTAAACTCAAAGAACGAGGGTTTGAAAGCATTCCGCCTTATGGCGTTGAACCGATTGACGTGCCGGGCGCTGTGGGTGGTTGGATGGCCATGCATGAGCGCTTTGGCCGACTGCCGCTTGAAGAAGTGATGGCGCCTGCCATTGATTTTGCTGAAAACGGCTATCCGGTTTCGCCCAACATGAGTCGCCTTTGGGAAGAAGCTTGGCAAATTTATTCAAAATATCGCGATCGCCCGGAATTTAAAGGGTTGTTTGACACGTTTTTTCCTGACGGACATTACCTTCAACCGGGTGAAATCTTCAAAAGCCATGATATGGCCGAAACGCTGCGAGAGATTGCCCGCACAAAAGGCGAATCGTTCTATCGGGGAGAATTGGCACAAAAAATCGATGCCTTCATGAAGGAACACAACGGGTTCCTTTCCGCTGAAGACTTAGCAGCCTATCACCCCGAGTGGGTCCAACCGCTTAAAACGGATTATCGCGGCTATGATGTTTGGGAAATTCCGCCCAACAGCCACGGTATCACGGTTTTGATGGCGTTAAATATTCTAAAAGGCTTCACGTTCGGTGAGCGCGACACGGTCGAGACCATGCACAAACAAATCGAAGCCATGAAGCTTGCCTTCGTTGACACGATGGAATACGTTGCCGAACCCTCGCACATGATTGTCACAAGCGAGCAATTGCTCTCGCAACGTTACGCTGATGATCGCCGCAAACTTATCGACATGAATAGTGCGATGAATCCTCAAGTGGGTGATCCGCGCTATAGCTCCACCGTTTACTTTGCAACGGCTGACGCCGAAGGCAACATGGTGAGCATGATTCAAAGTAACTTCCGTGGCTTCGGCTCCGGTATCGTCATTCCGGGCACCGGTATTTCGCTCAATGACCGTGCGCAGAACTTCCGCTTTGATGAAACGCACCCCAATGCCTACGAAGGCGGCAAACGCCCCTATCACACAATCATTCCGGCCTTTATTTCCAAGGGGGATAAGCCAATCTCGGCTTTAGGCATTATGGGCGGCTGGATGCAACCACAGGCTCACTTGCAAGTGATCATGAATATGATTGACTTTGGGCTCAATCCTCAGCAAGCCCTCGATGCGCCGCGCTGGCAATGGATCGGAGGTAAGAAGGTCGAAGTGGAGCAAGATGTGCCTAATCACATCATCCGCAAACTTCAGCGCATGGGGCACGACATCGTCGTTCAACCCGATCCCTATCACATGGGTCGTGGTCAAGTCATTTTGCGTGATGAAGAAACGGGCGTTTTGTGCGCCGGCACGGAAAAGCGCACGGATGGGCAAATCGCATCCTTCTAAAACCAACTAACTTACGAAAGTAAAAAAAACTGATAGGTGATCCTCAATTCTTTTGACAAGAATTGGGGATCATTTTTCTGACAATGTTTTATCGAACTTTCTTAACAACAATGATCGAACGGATAACGGAAAAATCCTATAGTCCATGATGGAATTTTTCTATAGTGGACTATAGATTTTTTCCTCTTATCTCGAAGCCTCGCTTTCTTGATATCAGGAGCTAATGCGTAATCAGTAGCCTAGGCTATGACACCGAAAACGTAATCATCGTTAATCGCAGGCACATTGCCTGGACCGAAGGCGACACCCAAACGACATACCCGAGTGCTTTTTGCACAAAAAATATCCAAACATCTAAGGTAACCTCCGCTAAAATAGCTAGGAATATCTTGTCCACATCCTTATGCGTTACAGTTCAAGGTGAGCGAAATCATGTTACAAAGTCTCCCGTTGGGACGGTCTACTTTTTCTGCTCTAAGAGCAAAAAATGAAATTTATGTCGATAAAACTGAACTCATTTTTGAATTGGCTCGATTCGATTCCAAAATCTTTTTGGCCCGTCCCAGACGCTTCGGCAAATCGCTCTTAACCTCGACTTTTGAATCGTTATTCAAATACGGTTTAAGGGATTTCAAAGGCCTTGCTATTGAACCTCTATGGACTGATAAAACTTACGATGTCGTTCGTCTTGACTTTTCTGAAGCCAAAGAATTCTCCACGATAGAAGATTTCAGGGCTGTTTTCTATACACGCGTGGGCTCTAAATTTCGCGATGCTGGGTTTCTGCTTCAAAATAATGGCGATGATTTTGTCACGCAACTCTCTAATTGGCTTCGAACGCTAAAGGACAGTAGCTTAGTGTTATTGATTGATGAGTATGATGCTCCTTTAACGGCTTGCCTAGATGATCAAGAGCTTTTTAATGAAGTTCGTTCTGTGATGAGCGAGCTTTTCCTGACGCTGAAATCAAACGAAGGATGTCTGCGATTTTTCTTCATGACTGGCATCACAAAATTCAGTAATACCAGTATCTTCTCGGCATTTAACAATTTGCAGGATATCTCACTGGATGTGCACTACGGGACACTTCTCGGGTATACAGAGCCTGAAATGATCCACTATTTTTCTGAGTATCTTAGCCGAGCAGCAAGCGCTTTAAATTTAAGCAGAGAGGATTTGCTCCAAAAACTTCGGGAACAGTATGATGGATTCTCCTTTGACCGGCAAGCAAAAACCCACGTCTATTGTCCTTGGTCTGTATTAAATTTTCTGACCAAACCGGCCGAAGGTTTCCAAAATTATTGGTACACCAGTGGCGGACAGCCTGCTGTCCTATTGAAATATTTAACCCAGCATCCCCTATCTCAACCCATAACGTATTCTGAACAACGTGAGATCAGGTTATCGGAACTTGGCGCTGCTGGACAATACGACGAAATGGGGCTTGACGTATTGCTCACCCAAGCCGGCTATTACACCATTCGTCAGGTGACGGACGATCAATACGCGGTGTTAGGTTATCCCAACCACGAAGTATCTATGTCTATGGCTCAACTTTATGCTGATGAGTTGTTGAAAGGTCGTCGAATTCGTCCGACCGGTGGCTCGTCCATCTACAAAATTATGTGTGAAGCCGATCTGGACGAAGTCATCAATCAACTGAACACTGTCGTCAGTGCCATTGACTATCAGCGCTATCCCATCACCGATGAGGCTAGTTGCCGTGCTTATTTGCAAGTTCTTTTAATTGGCGCAGCCATGATTCCCAGAGTTGAAATTCATAATGCGTTGGGGCGCAGTGATATGGAAGTTGAAGCTGGGCATCGTCATTGGGTTTTTGAATTCAAGTACGCAAAGCAGGAGACCCAAGTACCGACTTTGCTAGAAGAGGCGGTTAAACAAATGAAAGAGCGACGCTACGGGACAAACCACTCCAACCAAAAACTCCTTCGTGTCACATTGGTCTTTAGCGAAAAGAGTCGGCAATTTGTGGCCTGGGAAGAGGTCTTTGACTAAATTTCTATAATTACCAAAGAGCCTGACACCAAACACGGCAGTGTCAGGCTCTTTTCTAGTAACCGTTAGAACTGGTATTTAACACCAATTCTCGCGTTGACTTCACTGGTATACTGAGCGCCCTCTTCACGCTCAATTTGACCATATACACGTACACTTTCGGAAGCGTACCAATCAAAACCTAGGCCATAGTAACCACGAGTCCCCAAAAAGTCATCGGAGAATTTTTCACCGTTTAAAACAATGTTGCCTTCTCCCAAAAATTCATGGTTGACACCGGCTTTCATGGAAATTTGGTAGCCGGTACCATCAGTATCAAAGAAAGTTTTACCAGCAACAATCCCTAAACGCCCAGTTAAGCTGTCCGCATTGTCTTGTTTAACGGACATGGCGTTAGAAAGCACAAAATCTTCTCCCTTAATGCGATAGTAAGACAACTGAGCTTGCGGCTCAATAAACCACGTATCATCCGCACCAAAATTGAACTTCTTACCGACTTCAGTGGAAACACCAAACCCAATACTGTTATAGCTACCTTCCACCTTCGTACCATCAAGCATATGCGTACTGAGGTCTTGATCGAAGCGATTAAAGCCAATCACAAAATCAGCATAGCAGCCGATATCATTAAACCAAGTCGCGTAAGCTTTTAGGCTTTGTGTGGAATCTTCCCCATCTGCTCGATAACCATTACTCGTGACCTTTTGATCCCCTTCAATCGCTTCAAATGAGAGGCCCGCTATCCAGTTCTGTCCAAGTTTACGATCGTACCCAACACTGACAGCACCGTATTCGTTTTTGTAAGAGGTGGAAGCGAAACTTGAAATCTTATCCTTACCACCTCGAATAGAAGCGTAGAGTCCATCTGCAGCGCCGTAGCGTACTTCACCCATACGCTTACGCAAGTCCGAAAGGCTATAGAGGAACTGCGTTGTTTGTGACCCAGAACCCGCTAAAGCGAGAACCGCTGTCGCTGATGGTGACAGTTCCGGTTGTGGTTCAGGTTCCGGCTCAGGATCCGTTCCAGGATTGTCAGGCTCTTCGGGGACAGCCGATAAGTCTTTTAGATACCATTCTGTTCCTGCCTCGGTTTCTCGACTCACGAGATCATAAGCATAGTTCCCCAAATCCACCTTTCCACCATCGTTAGCTAATGAAAGCTCCAGAGAACCTTGTGTTTCTGTGACCAATGCACGATCAAGTGCTGCCTTGGAGGGCTCTAAACCAGAACTTTCCAACATCAGCTGATGCTGACCTGCGCCACTACCGATATAGATGCTATCCCCATAAGCATCCTGTAATGACGTACGCATATAAAAAATTCCGCCCTCTCCGGTTAAACTAGAGAGGTTGAGTGTTTTTGCGTTATCTGTAGAAAGCTCCACACTTTGTCCATCCGGAGATTGATCAAGATGAACGACACCTTCATTTAGCGTCAAATTGACTGGCGAAATATTCGAATCCGTTACCCGCCAAAAAGCATGATTACTCAATGAGAAGGAAACCAAACCCAAATCAGAATTTTTACTCAAATCATCTGTCTTCACAGTGCCAATAAAATACGAGTTTTCACTGGTGAAGCCCAAATTAATTTTCCCTTGATCTGACACAAAAAGGTTTCCGTTCACCTGTGTAACAGCATTCGTTCCCTCTTTAGCATTAATGTTTATTTCAGACTGAGAAGTCGAAGATAATACATAAGTAGATGAGTTATCGGTCGTTCCAACAGAAAATTGTCCTTCTAAATCAACAAGTGACCCATTCTTCGCACTGATTTGTTTGACACTCACCGATTCCAAAGTTCCTGTCAATAAACTTCTGTTATCCAAAGTGACATTATCGTTAAAAACAAAATGACCACCATGTAATGTCAAGTACCCATCATTTGCTCGAACAACTTTTTCAAAGTAAGCCTGCTCATTAACCGTTAGATCCAATTCAGCGTAATCCAAGTTGATCGCATGGGACGAGGCCATATCCCACAGGTTCTCAAACTGCAATTTTCCTGTTGTTAGAAAACCATCCTTTTCAGCTAATGAAATACCAGTCGAAACATTACCCAAATAAGCGTCCCCTACTACAAAATTCATCCGCTCGTGCGCTTTGCCAGTAAACCAAATGGCCTTACTATCTGCATGACCGTCACCGATAATTTGAAGTTTATGCGTTTGTAGTGTGAGTTGATCGAGATTTGCAGTAATTTCAATTCCAGCACGACCACCATTGAGTGCTATTAGCTCTGTGCGATCGCTCCCCATCGAAACAGAACCATTTGCTTGTATTAAACTCAGCGAATCCCCTTCATTTCCAATGCCTAAAAATATTCTTTTTGCATCCAGTTCCAAGGAACCGCTATTCAAGATCCCGTACTGAATACCCCCTGTTTCGGAAAGGTCTGCTAAGAAAACGATATCGTTTACTACATCAACAGTCAAAGATGAAGTATTACTAATTTGTGCAATTGAGCTATCGCGCTCTCTGTCATTTTTTAATTGAACCCATACATCGCCCGCTTGTATTGTTAAATTTCCAGAATCTACGTGTATCGCACGGGATCCTTGACCTTGCATTTGAATCGCACTACCTTCATCCCCAATAAAACTCATTGAAGACTGGTGACCAACATGAATAAGAGTCGCTAGTTCATACCTGCTGGCAGGAGGATTTCGGCTCTCATCCAATAAACGTAATGTAGAACCATTAAGGTTTACAGCAAAGTCATTTCTATCATCAGATAAGAAAAAATAATTCTCGTTTTGTTTGAAATTCCCTGATTTATCTGCATAAAGAACAGTGTTTCCCTCAAAGTTATGATCTGATGAAATAGGCTTAAAAAGAGGATCAAAGTATGAGGAATCAATAGAAAGCTTCCTAGCTGAAAAACCTTCAGCTATTGACGATGAAACTGTCCATGTGGACAACTCCGGAAATTCTTGGATCTCGTAATCGGCTGCGTAGGAAATCGTTGGAAATGAAAAGGCCGAAAGGATTGCTAAAGCAAGTGTGGTATTTTGCAGTTTAGTTTGACATTTTTCGGGGGGGGGCAAATTTCATAAATATTCTCCTAAAATTTTCATTTATTCTGATTTTAATAATTTGCCCCTCCTTCGCCAATTAGGTTTTCACTTAAACAATAAGATTCTGATCCGTAAACATTTGCCAAAATGTGTAGTTATCAACCGTCATTCAGATTATCACTACAACTGCAGATTTAATCGTTTCAAATAAACATTAAAATAAACAATCATTTCTAGCTTATGTAACGAGATTCCCAAAATGATTAGATATGATCCTTTGCGTTTGGATCCCACGCCTTTTTTCTCTGAAGAAGAACGGCGAACGCTCCATAGCCTTGCCAGCGAATTTGCATTGGAAGAATTGCACAACAGACCGCGAGTACTCGAAGAGCGCTCGATTGACTATGCCTATGTATCCAGCAAAATTGAAGGCTGTACGTATTCAAAAGCCGGCGTTTCAACTCTACTGAAATACGGTTGGACCGAAGGTGGCAAACCACTGGCAGACGCTCTCATGCTACTGGATCTCAACGCCACTTTTTTGTACATCATGAATAACGCAAAGGATCTGGATGTATGCACGAAATCCTTCATTAAAGACATTCACGCAATGACCACATCGCATCAGCTTAAGGCTGATGAAAAAGGCATTGTTCGGAAAAATGCTGTATTCATCACTGGCAGCAAATACACACCCTTGGAATCTCCTGTTCAATTGGATGCAGAATTCGATTATCTGATTAGTATTTTGAATGAAATTAAAGATCCTTTTGAACAAGCCGCTTACATTCACTGCAATTTAGCGTATTTGCAGTATTTTGCGGATGGAAACAAACGAACGGCCCGTTTAATGCAAACGGCCCTTTTAGTACACAATAACATCACGCCTGTATTTATGCGTGCTGAAGAAATTAGCCACTACCTCAAAGCAGTTATCCAATACTACGAAACAGGCGAAAGACGTCCTTATGCAGAATTTTTTGTACGAAATTACCAATACACGATTGATTCACTGTTGGGGCGTTTGCCCGAACAGCTCGAACAAATCTCAGAGGACGAACTGCGATTAAAGCAAGCCTGGGAAAAACGCAAACAACGTTCATAGCGAAAAGCCATGCCAACTCAATAATTAATCGCTATAACACGTCCAACTTTTAGCTGGCAATACACGACCAAAATTTGTGTTGCCAGCTTGCTCTTCGTGCTTAAAATCCGGCTTCTCTTAACAACATTATTCCTGTTAAAGACCGGGTCCCCGATCGGTCGAGGGCAACGTAGCGCCCATCATGTAAAACGCCGCCTCAACATTTCGCATAGGAAATTCGGTTTTAAGCCACTCGGGTACCCTATCTTCAAAGGTGAACTGCAAGGCACGATCAAGAAGCCAAGTGGCAAAAATATTCGCTTTTGCCAATTCGCTTTCACGTTTATGGCGACGCTTCATGCGGTCAAGCGATGGAAACTCATTTTCACCCCAACTCGCGTTTCGCCCATTATCCTTCTTCGTCTTTCCCCAACCCTGAAGTCTGGATAATTTAAGCTCGTCGGGCAACGCCATATCGTGCAAACGACAATACTCACGGATAAACAAACACATCGTTGCCGAGACACGACTTTCATAGGTTAAAAAGTTGCCAAGGACAATAGCGTAAATTCTGGATAATGCAACCGTCATCCCGGGACCGGACTCGGTACCGAAAAGTCCGTAATCGGGCGATTCGCTTCTTAAAATGTCACAACCAAAATTGATTAGCTCACAAGCATGCGTCTGGTGGTTCTCGAACCAAGGCACATAATTTTTCTTATTTAATCGTTCATCGTAAAGTTTATCGACCAGAAGTCTCATCCTCTCATTGTCACCCGCATTGAGCGCATCGATCATCGGTTCACGCAGCTCATGTATGCGGGCAAAAAAGATGGCATTGCCCTTTTCCATTAAATATTGATCGTAGCCGTCTTCAAGTGAGGCAATGCAATAAAAGGCCTTGGGGCGATAGGTCTCTGTGATGTACACAGGATTAAACGGTTGACCTTTTAAGTACTGAGCAAGGTAGCGGCAAAAGCCTTCCACAACGGGGCTTTGTTGGTAGTGGTCGCGAGCGGAAATGAGTCCATTCGAATCGAGCATAGAAACTTCCTCAAAACAGAAAGGAAGAAAAAGTATAGCGAAACGCGTTTGGCAAAAGAGAGGTTTTAAGGCGTAATTTGCGTCCCTCTTTTGCCCAAAAGCAACCCCTCAATCTCTGAAAGCGAACCAATGGCCGCACGATGACCGGTACGCTTAACAAACCGGCATGCCGCTTTCACTTTCGGTCCCATGGAACCGGCAGGGAAAAAGCATTCACTTAATTCGTCAGGCGTCGTTTGATCAATAGCGCAAGCATCGGTTTCACCAAAATGCGTGTACACGGCATCCACGTCCGTCACGATTAAAAATAGATCCGCGCCTAACGCTTGAGCTAAAAGGGAAGCGGCCAAATCCTTGTCAATGACGGCCTCCACGCCATGAAGCGCTCCCTTTTCATCGCGCACCATGGGGACGCCACCG
Organism: uncultured Sutterella sp.; assembly: GCA_900546995.1. Taxonomy (GTDB): domain Bacteria; phylum Pseudomonadota; class Gammaproteobacteria; order Burkholderiales; family Burkholderiaceae_F; genus Aphodousia. The sequence continues at coordinate 3,841 of URFF01000017.1, read as the reverse complement.
CCTCCGGCGGCAATCACTGTGAGTCCAGCGTGCATGAGAGACTCAATCGCACCAGTTTCCAATACTTCGATGGGCTCAGGACTCGGTACCACGCGGCGCCAGTACTGACCGTCAGGTTTAACGCACCAGTGATGCCATTTTGCCAATTCCAAGGCACGCTCCTTGGAATAAACCGCGCCGATAAATTTCGTGGGATTGGTAAAAGCGGGATCATCGTTACTCACTAAACTTCTTGTGACGACGTTCACAAAGTGTTTATCGGGATAGGCCTGTTGCAGGGCTTCAAGCAACATATAACCCACCATCGCTTGGCTTTCAGCACCCAAAACGTCAAGGGAGTAAGCCGGTACATCTTTGTAATTTTCGGCTTGAAGAGCCAATAAACCGACCTGAGGGCCATTGCCATGCGTAATGAGAACTTCATGCTCGTTAAGAAGAAAGCCCATTGAGCGGACCGCTTCGGCGATATTTCTTTGCTGCGTCGCCTCACTCATCGCTTCACCGCGCTTTAAAAGCGCATTGCCACCAATCGAAAGCACGATTCTCATGATTCGTTTTCCTCGTAAAAAGGAATAAACATGGCTTTGTCACTACCGCAATGCGGGCATGTGAAATAGTCCGGCAAATCATTAAAGGCCGTACCGGGTTCGATATCAAAGGTTTCGCAACCCTCTTCGGGATCGTACACATACCAACAGACCTTGCACTGCATTTTGCCGCACTCGTCGCTGCGTTTGCGATTTAAACGATCGAGCACTTGATCGATTAATTCTTCGCGATCCATTTGCATTGATTGCTCCTTCTTAGAGCCTGCCTTCTGCCAAATCGGCGTTAATCCAAGCGAGAATCTCATCGCACTGCTTGGCTCCGTCAAGAAGCTCTTCGAAGTCGTTTGGGACTTCCTCGGGCAAGGTCGCCGCCACATACGCGTCAAAAAGGGCTTTACCGGCTTTATTGAAAATTTTGCTTCGCCAAATGCCACGAACAGCGGTGCTTTCAATGCTCGCATCGGCAAAACCGGCAATGCCGATTTGCAACACCCCCACTCCGAGCGTGGTTTCAAGATAGCCAAGATCGGCTGGTCCCAACGGTTGACGGGTCAATTCAATCGTATATGGCGGGGTATTTTTTAAAGGATCGGGATTCAGTTCAGCCTGAGCTTTTTGCAGTTCTTTTAAAATCGCGGGGGCCGCAAACGCGCCTTGCGGTGCGTCAGGCAAACGCTCGGGGAACGCGCCGTCTGAGAGGTTATCCAACGCAAACTGCGGAATGCGTGTCACTTCAAAGCGATTAACGCCCTTTTTTTGAATCCGCCATAACCCATGAATGCCGGTTTCTTCGGCACGGGTTTCTCCGGCAATGATTCTCACCTCACCGGTACCGATCGCCGCCAAAAGAAAAGCCAAATGCGGCTTTTCAAATCGTGAGAAAGGAACTGTTAAATAGGTGCCAGGTTGCTGAGCATCCGCTTTTTGAAGTGCTTCTTTAACTTTTAAAAGAAAGTCGCGTGTGACAAGCGCCGCTTTGTGCTCGGTTTCCCGATCCAAATCCACATGGGCCCATTCTTTGGTATTTGTCCACTGCATAGCGTTTACGTCCTTTCTGAGTTACTCGCACCCGGCGTTGCCGGCGTCACTGCTCGATAATATCGCGATCGTTCTAGGCGCGGCTTTTTTACTTGCCGCGATCGCCGTGATGAGTGAGATGTATTCATCCCAAGGCTTTAATCCTTGCACCGCACCCAAAAAGTCGCCGTCTCGGAAAATGGCTACCGCTGGCATCGATCGCAACCCCCAACGCGCGGCAAGGCTTCTGGCTTGCGTGAAATCCGCGCAAACGCATTGACTGAAGGCGTTGGCAAAAGCCTTTTTGATTTCAGGCGCTATCACGCCGATATCAAGCGTGGTTTTCCGTTCGTTCGGGTCATCGGCGAAAATCGCCATTTTCAAGCCGTGAATCTCCAAAAACGCATCGATCGTTGATTCATCGACTTTCGCAAACCCCGCCTCACCGAATAACCGTTTAAAAATAGGGTGAGTCTCAGGATCAATAAGAGCCATTTGCTCGGTGACGGGATTTAAACTATTTTTTACCACAATGACTCTCCTACAACACTTTCTTACCGACCATTGCCGTCAAATGCTCGGGCAGTTGCGCCGGCTGCTCAACCAAATCACGAAACGCTTCATCAATTTGAGCCTTTTGCCCGTCGCCTTGCATCACCTTTTGCACACACGCTAGCGCCGCTTGAATTTGACGCGACTCCTCTTCGTCAACCACCCGAAGCGCCTGGCCGCGGAAAACAAGAACAAAGTCGCCAGCTTTCACGTCACTTAATAGCGAGGTATCCACCCGGGAGACTTTGCCATCCACGTCAATATCTGCACTAGACCCATTGGCTGTGAGATGCACACCCACGACTCGGTGAGGGATTGCCACACACATAATCAATTCCTTCTGAAAAAACGACTGTCGCCCGTTCGGCAAGCAAGCTTCTCATCGGGGCGTTCAGACTCGTAGATCGCCATCTCGAGCGTTTCTTCGCCCAACGGAGTAACCGCTGAACCCACTGCTCGCTTTTTCGGCGCAAAGCCCCAATCGGTTAATTCTTTGGCCGCGCAATCCACTGCCGGTTCAATCATGGCTTTCACGGTTTCTGTGAGGCTTCCGCCGTAATCATTGAGTTCTTTGGGCTGCACGCCGATCACGGCGAGTTTCTCAGGTTCATACCCCTGAAGCATCGCCGTCGCAAGCACATCGTTCATGCCGGTCTGATGCGGCGAAATTTTCGTGGCAGACCAAATTTTGATCGCATCGCCTTGCAAAAGACGCATCGTTCCCGGCGCCTCTTTAAGGTCGCAGCAATCAAAAATCAACAATCGGCGAGCGTTAATCACTTCATTGATAAGATAGGCGCCCAACGTGCCGCCGTCAATGACGCGCACACAGGGATCATCAGCGAATTTCTCATGAAAGCGCTCCACGGCTCTCACGCCAAACCCTTCGTCGGCCCAGAGAATGTTGCCGATTCCCATGACCAACACGTCGTATTGAGGTTCATTTTGCATCCGTTTCGGATCCTTTCAAAAGAAAGCCGCCCAAGGGGTCAAACGAATAACCATCCATTGAGCGGCTCTTTGCCAAGGGTTAATTCCCCACGATTGTCATTCGTGATGCGTTTCTTTAAACATTCTCAAACCGGTCGACATGGAAGAAAGCGTCGTCGCGCCCCCCATCACATCTTCTCTAAAGGACATATAGATGTGAGCGATTGAGAAAAGGATAAACCCATACATGCAAAGGTGATGCACCGTGCGCACGGCCTGAGCGTCGCCAAAAAGCGTGATCACCCAGCCAAACCACGCCATCCAACCCGTATCCCATCCCCAGGCTTGACCGTAAAGTGCAAAGCCCGTGAGAATCACCACGATGCTACCTAAAACAAACATGGCAAACATCGCCAGTTGTGCGAGCGGGTTGTGACCGGCGTATTCGGGCGCCGTCTTTCTCAAAAAGAGATAGTAGAGCACCTGCGCGAAAACCCCTTTCCACCACTTCAAAGACCAAAGCGGCGGAATGAAGATCATGCGCGCGTAGCGGTTACCCACGATCGCCCAAAAGATCCGATACAGGAACAACACGGCAAAGATCATGCCGGCGACAAAGTGCGCAAGCCGAATGTAACCCAAATCGTACGTGATCCAGGTGTCGCCCAAATTGGACACCAAAGGCGCGCCGATCAAATAACCGGTCACGATCATCACCGCCATGCAGATGGCCATCACCCAGTGCCAGATGCGCACGGGCGCTTCCCAAACATAAATCGGATGGGTGCCGCCGG
>URFF01000016.1 GCA_900546995.1 uncultured Sutterella sp. | reverse complement strand
TTGTGATACCGGTCATGAAGAAAAAGCGTAAACACCCTTCGTTTGATTTCAGCGTCAAAAATAGACGACTTAAATTCGATCGTACGAGGTTAAACAAATCCGACTTGTCCAAGCAGTTGGTTAAAGGCGCGTCGTATTCATCAATTAAAATCACAAGACTGGATGGAGCAAGTGTTTTAAACCATGCCGATAGCTCAAAGATGACATCTCCAGCCAAAGACGGATTGGGTTTAAATCCAACCTCTCTAAAGTTAGATAACAAAAAATTTTGGTAGTTTGTTTTAAATTCGTCAATGTTCGCAAATTCTTTAATTTCTGAGAAATCTAAGCGAACAACCGGATAAGTGTGATCACTCCAAAGCTTTTCAATAGCCAATCCTTGAAAATCTCTCAATCCCTCTTTAAAAAGCGATTCAAACGTTGATGTCAAAAGGGATTTTCCAAAACGTCTCGGTCGGGCTAAAAAAATTTTCGAATCGAATTGTGCGAGCTGATAGATTAAAGCGGTTTTATCTACGTAAATCTCATCGCGAGCCCGCAATGTTGCAAAAGTGGATCGACCGAGAGGTAAAGGCTTCATGGTATTTTTTAATTTTCGAACGGTGTAAGGATATCGTTTCAATTGTAGCTAACTTGGTATGTGTTCAAAAAGGAAATTTGCAGGTGGCTTCTAAATATTCAGACTAAGACTCTAAGCACAGTCGCTTATTTTGACTCTTTTCAAAATTTTCTACAATGAAACGAATAGTTAAAGGAGTCATTATGCGATATTCAAAGGACCTTCTCTACAAAGTTGCTCATGCATTTTTAGTGGCAAACGGTAGTGATGCTTATGAGGCTGATCTTGTTGCCGATCATATGGTCAAAGCGAACCTTCGTGGTCATGACAGCCACGGTGTCGGGATGATCGGGATGTACACTCAGTACTTGAAGAAAGGCCAAATCCTTCCGAACACCCCGCCGGAATTGGTCAAAGATCGTGGTGCCATTTTGCAGTTTCAAGGCCACTTAGGTTATGGTCAGCGAGCCGGCTTCGAAGCCACGAAAATGGCCATTGAGCGTGCAAAAGAAACCGGCGTTTGCCTCTATACCATTGCGAATTGCTGCCATTTGGGACGAATCGGAACTTATGGGGAGCAAGCCGCTGAAGCGGGAATGGTGAGTGTGCATTTCGTTAATGTCAATCAATTTCATCCACTCGTGGCGCCCTATTGTGGATCCGAAGCGCGTTTTGGTACCAATCCTTTCTGCGTGGCGATGCCTGCTACTGACAAATACGGCGCCTTTGTTCTGGATTTTGCAACATCCATTGTTGCACTAGGCAAAACCCGCGTGGCGATGCTTGCTGGGAAAAAATTTGATGAACCCGTGATTGTGGATCCTCAAGGTCGTCTAACGAATGATCCGAACGTCATGTGGCAAGAGCATCCGGGTGCTTTGTTAGCCTTTGCTAAGCACAAAGGATCGGGCCTGTGCTTTGCCTGTGAATTGATGGCAGGGATTTTAAGTGGTGGTCATACCATTCAACCGGAACACGAAAGAAACGGTTCGATTGTCAACAACATGACAGCCTTTGTCATTGATCCAGCAGCATTGTGCAATATTGAGTTTTTGCGAAAAGAAATGGACGCCATGGTCGATTACGTCAAATCCGCCCCCATGGCCGATCCCGTGAATCATCCGATTTTAATGCCAGGTGAGCCGGAGCGGATTCGTACCGAAGAACGTAGCCGCTTAGGTGTTGAAATCGCTGACGGAGAATGGCAAGTCATCAAAAAGACCTGTTTGGACGCAGGCGTTAGCGAAGAAATTTTTGAAGGTTTTTAATTAAAAGGTTGAACTCGGAATCCGAAAGGATCCGAGTTCTTTTCGCCGAAATGAAAAAAGAGAGGAAAAATCCTCTCTTTTGAAATTTGGTAGGCACGATTGGACTCGAACCAACGACCCCCACCATGTCAAGGTGATGCTCTAACCAACTGAGCTACGTGCCTGAACGAGTTCGAAATATTACAGAACTATTTCAGTAAATGCAAATGATTTTTGCAAAAAAATGGCATTATTTTTAGTGAAAATGAAGAAAATTCTTTAACCCATTGTTTTAAAAGGATTTAAATTCTTCAACGATTTCAGTCTTCAACAAAAGCGTCATGACGAACTTTCTTGAAAGCGGGTAACAAAGTACTCAAAAGTAGCAGTAGTGCGATAAGCAAAAGCGTCGCGGAAATGGGACTGACAAAAAAGATACTGGGATCGCCCCTGGAAAGCAACATGGCTCGTCTTAAATTTTCTTCCATCATCGGACCTAGGACAAAACCCAAAATCAAAGGAGCGGGTTCGCAGCGCAGATGATAAAAAAGGTAGCCTGCGACGGCAAAAGCAGCCATGAGGGCAATATCGGTGACATTATTGTTGACCGAATACACGCCGATGGCGCAGACAGCCAGAATCATAGGGTAAAGAATGCGATAGGGAATTCGAAGAATCTGCACCCACAAACCCACCATCGGCAGGTTCAAAATGACTAAGAAGAAGTTGCCGATCCACATGGAGACAATCAACCCCCAAAAAAGCGAAGGGTCGGATTCAATCACCTGAGGGCCCGGCGTGATGTTATGAATGATAAGTGCTCCCATCATCAAAGCCATGACCGCATTTGACGGAATCCCAAGGGTGAGCATCGGGATAAAGCTTGTTTGAGCACCGGCGTTGTTGGCGGCCTCGGGGCCCGCGACCGCCCGCAAATTGCCCTGACCGACAGCCACCTCATGGGCGTCGCAACGAATCTTTTTTTCAACCGTGTAAGAGGCAAAAGATGAAAGTAAGGCGCCGCCTCCAGGTAAAACGCCCAAAAGACTGCCTAAGAGTGTTCCTCGGGCGATGGCGCCTGAGGTGTTTTTGATGGCGTGGGGATTGGGTAAGGGATTGCCGACGGGAAATAGGGATCGTTGCGGGTTGTTTAAAAGCGCCTGCAGATTAATCAGAACTTCTGAAACGCCATAAATCCCCATGGAGATCACAGCAAAATCAATGCCGTCTTGAAGAGTTAACGTGCCGAGTGTAAAGCGCAGTTCGCCGGTGTTGACATCAGTGCCCACCAGGCCCAAGAGAAGGCCAACCAACACCATCGCGAAGGCTTTTAATAAATCACCGTTTGAGAGCACCACGGCGCCCACGAGCCCCAAGACCATGAGGCTAAAGTACTCAGGCGCGCCGAAATACATCGCGGCCTCGGTAAGTATTGGGCTTGCGAGCGCAATCAATAGTGTGGCAAAGGTGCCAGCCGCAAAGCTTGCGATCGCGGCAATGCCAAGCGCATCGCCCGCGTGACCGTTTTTGGCGAGCTTGTAACCGTCGATACAGGTCACAACAGCTGCCGCTTCACCCGGAATGTTCATCAAAATGGCGGTGGTGGAGCCTCCGTATTGGCTGCCGTAGTAGATGCCGGCGAGCATGATGATGGCTGAAGTGGGATCAAGCGCATAGGTAATCGGTAAAAGTAGGGCCAAGGTCGCAACCGGTCCCAGACCCGGTAGCACGCCGACAAAGGTGCCGATCAGAACGCCTAAGAAACAATAACCGAGGTTAGCGAGTGTGAGTGCGCTTTCCAGTCCCAAAAGCAGATGATTGATGATTTCCATCGGAGGCTCCTAGAAGACTGGTCCCAATGGAATCTCTAAACCGATGCCTGCGACGAAGATAAGCCAGATAAAAAAATCAATGGCAAGCGTCAGTAGGACGGTTTCTTTAAAGGACCGGGGAAATAAGAGCGCGGTGTTGACCGCCGTAAAGACAGTCAGTGTGATCAAGAGCCCGAGGCTATCGAGTGCTAAAGCGAAAAAGATAAGCGACAAGCAAATAACGATAAGACGCGCAGCGTCAAAGTGCAAAGGGGCTGCTTGCGCTTTGCCGGTTGCAAAAAGGCCCTTGGCCGCAATCACCAAGCCCAGTAGCATTAAGGATGATGCCAGAAGTCGTGGAAAGTCTCCCGTGGCCATTCGGGAAGCCGAGCCGCTGGCTAAATCGCCTGCCCCCCAATAAAAGATCAAGCCGATGATTATAAAAAATACCCCTGCCGCCGTATCGCGGCTTACACGTTTGGCCATGTCGCTTTATGCCGATTTAAGATTGAGTTGTTTTAAAAGCGTAGCGTATTTTACTTGCTCTTTGTCAATCCAACGACCAAAGGTTTGAGGTCCTTGTAAATCAAAGCCACCGGCTAAGCGCTCAAAGGTCTGTTGCTCCTTTGGGTCTTTAAAAATTTCGGCTAACGATCGATAAAGATTTTCCACGCTCGTGTTGTCCGTTCCTTTGGGAGCCAAAAGTCCAAACCAAGTTGAAAGATCACAATCAATGCCAAGACTTTGTAAGGTCGGGATAGACAAGGCCGGATAAGGCTTGGCGGTGGTCACCGCCAACGCTTTGAGTTTGCCGCTTTGAACGGCTTCCCGCGTGCTTCCCCAGTTATCGAACAAAAGATCCGTTTCGCCGGAAAAAATCGAAAGTTGCGCCGCGGCAGCCCCGGCGTAAGGGATATGTTCGAGACCATAGCCCGCATGACGGAGAATTTCACCCGCAAGATGACCTGCCGAGCCCACACCGCCCGAAGCGAAATTCAGTTTTCCCGGATGAGCTTTGATGTAACTTAAAAGAGAGGCGGCATCGGTAATGCCCAAGGTTTTCATGCGGCTAGGATTCATGACGAGAACATTGGGGGCGTCACTTAAAAGCGCGATCGGCGTGAAGTCAGCGGCTTGATACGGGAGCCCTTTTTGCATGAAAGGGTTAACAGCGAGTGTGGCTAAAGCGCCCACGACAAGGGTTTTGCCGTCAGGTTTGGCGTTTTTTGCGGCTTGCATCCCACGAGCGCCGGCAGCGCCTGGGCGATTTTCGACAATAACCCGGCCGGCAGCCGAGGTGAGCTTGTCGGCGATAAAGCGCGCGGCAGCGTCCAATGGACCGCCCGCCGGATACGGAACAATGATTCGCAGAGCGTCCGATTTAGCGTAAACGGGTAGGGCAGATAGTGCCAATGAGATCGCGAAAGCACGCCGTGTAAGCATAAGTCATTTCCTTGGAAAGCAGTCCTTGTGCAAGCTATTCTAAACGTTAATGTGGTCTCGAGAATGACACAAATGACAACAATTGCTAGGAGAATTTCTTGTTGCCTACCGTCCGGCGCTATATCATGGTAGTTAATCGTTAATGGGACTTGGCATGCAATCGCTTACGGATTTTTTTACCACAGCGCCGGGTTTACAACTGCGTCGGTGGGAATCGGCGCAGATGGACGCTTTTTTGTCAAAGACAAACGGTGAAACCGCTTTGCAGTTGGGAGCACCCTATGGGTCCGTTTTGCGTAACGCACCGCATGGCGTCAAACTTTTAGGGCTTGCAGCCAATGAGACGTTGACAGATCAGACGGTGTTACCCGCCGCCTTGATGAGTTTTTCCGCTTTACCCTTTCGAGAATCCTCCTTTGATTTGATTGTTTGTGTTCACGCTTTGGAGCGCTCGGGCGAGGCCTCAAAATTTTTTAATGAAATCTTTCGCGTGTTGGCACCCGAGGGGCGTTTGGTGTTACTGGGGCTTAATCCTTGGGGACCTTGGTGGCTTCGCCGAAAAGCGTGTTTTCAACAATTGGGTGAATTTAAACCTCTGACGATTGCACAGATTAAAAAATATGTGATGCCGCACGCGGTGATTGATCGGGGACGCTTTGGTGTGTATTGCCCCTCTTTTAGTGAAGATCCCCATCGGTTGACTCGTTGGGCGTGGTGTGAGAAAGCCGGTGATCGTTGGTGGCCCGCGATGGCTAACGGCTTTATGTTAAGCGCTGTGAAAAAAGAGGAAGGCCTTCGACTTGTCGGAAAGCTTGAACGAGCGGGAGAGCTTTTAACCAAGGGCTGGCAGCAAGCGCCGGTTGCCACGCAGTGCGAAGAAACGGACGAAATGCCTAAAGCGTCCATTTGAACGATTAAGAGTTAAGCACCGCTAGCGCATTTGCTAGAATGGACGCTTTCAATTTTTCATAAAGAATGGTATGGCAGTGGAACGTAAACTGAAAATTTGGACCGATGGGGCTTGTAAATTCAATCCCGGCCCCGGCGGCTGGGGCGCCTATTTGGTTTGGGGTGAGAAAACGCTTGAACTGTGCGGTGGGGAAGAGGAAACGACTAACAACCGCATGGAACTCACTGCCGTTATCGAAGCGCTTTCCGCGGTCAAGCGTCCGGTTCCGATGACCGTTTACTTGGATAGCCAATACGTGAAAAACGGGATCGACAGCTGGATTGCCGGCTGGAAGCGAAAAGGTTGGCGCACGGCTTCGGGGCAGCCCGTGAAAAATGTGGATTTGTGGAAAAAACTTGATCAGCTCGTGAGCACCCATGATATCGATTGGCAGTGGGTCAAGGGGCACGCCGGTGAAGAAGGCAATGAAAAAGCCGATGAATTAGCCAATCGGGGCGTTCCGAAGAAAAATCGTTAAGGAGATTGTTATGCCGACAGTGCGTCGCCAAGTGGCGTTGGATACGGAAACAACCGGGATGTTTGCCGATCGTGGCGATCGGCTAATTTCGGTCGGTTGTGTGGAAATTGAAGAACGCAAACTCACAAAGCGCACGTTTTATCAGCTCATTAATCCAGAACGGGAAGTTGATGAAGAGGCCGCTCGCATCCACGGCTACACGTGGGACAAACTTAAAGGGCAGCCTCTTTTTGAAGACATTGTTGACGATTTTCTCGCCTTTATTAAAGGCTCGGAACTCTTGATTCATAACGCCGAGTTTGACGTCGGCTTCTTGGATATGGAGTTGGGGCGTTTAGGACGAGGGAAACTCGCCGATTACTGCGTCAATATCGTCGATACGCTGCAGTTGGCAAAAACGCTTCGTCCCGGTCAACGCAATAATTTGGATGCCCTCTGTTCATCTTATGGTGTGAATAACACAGACCGTACGTTGCACGGCGCTCTAATTGACGCCCAGCTTTTGGCGCAAGTGTATCTAGCGATGACTCGAGGTCAGGAGTCGTTGGATATTGCTTCAGTTGACGTTTCAACCTTACCGCCAATGCCCAAAGACACGTCGGTATTGCGGGTGGTAAGCGCAAGCGACGAAGAGCTTGCCGCTCATGCCGAAACCATGGCGAAAATCGATAAGGAAAGCAAAGGTCAGACGGTTTGGACAACAGCGGATTGATAGAACATAGCGCCGCTCGGCTCCGCTTTAGGCAGACTTCAACGAATGCGGGAGAGTCTTTCGAGGCATATTCCCATTCGAGTCGCAATGGTTTTCAATGAGCAAGAAAAACGCTTTTCGGCCTGGCAAGTGTTGTCGAATTCAAGGATCAAAAATCGACCAGACGTGAGTGTAATCGGTTGCTTTTTACAATTTTTTAATCTTTTTACGCATTAAGAGTATCCATTTTGGGTGAATTTCCTAATGATTTGGTTGGCTTTTCCAATTAACATTAACCTTAGAATCGTTCTCAATAAACGTTGAGCCAAAAAGCTTGACGCAATCAATGCTAATTAGAAGGAGTGATCGCAGCTCTGTCTGAGAATTCGCTCAGGTGGGTTTTGCGTCACAAAAGTATTCCCATGAATAAAACCATCCAGTTTTCATTAGCGGGCTTGGCTTGCGCGTTACTTTTGTTATCCGGCTGTTCGGATAACCGCCAAACCGTTGAACGTCCGCCTTTAGAAGTCGCCACCCTTGTGGCGACGCCAATCTCGACTTATCGCTGGGCGGAAACATTCGGTCAAACCGAAGGGGTTGAAGAAGTTGAAGTACGCTCTCAGGTAAGCGGCGTGCTGCGTGCCTTGCACTTTAAAGAAGGCGAACGCGTTAAAGCCGGTGACACGCTTTTTGAAATTGAGAAAGAACCCTATGAAGCGGCTTTGATTCAAGCCAAAGCGCAAACTAAACAAGCCCAAGCTAATTTAATTAAAGCCGAACGCGACTATCGACGCGCTTCTCAACTGATCAAAGTCGATGCGGTGAGCCGCCAGGAGTTTGACGATGCGAAAACAGCCCTTGAAGTGGCTAAAAGTGAACTCGCGTTAGCGAAAGCCCAACAAACCAATGCGGAAATCAATTTGGAGCATGCTTTGGTGCCGGCGCCTGTTGACGGCATCGCTGGTAAGAGCGAAGTCAATGTCGGGTCGCTCGTTTCAGCTCAGACCACGCTTTTAACGTCCATCACTCAGCCTGATACGCTTCGAGTGGCTTTTTCAATTAGCGACAATAATTTAGCCGGGGCGACTTTAACGAAAGACAACATTGTTCAAGTGTTTGTTCCCGGCGATAAAACGCCCTTAATTGCCCACCTTGACTATATCGGTCGTCAAATTGACGCGGATCGCGGAACGGTGAGATTGCGTGCCGTGCTGCCCAAAACTGAGCGCCTCCTGCCGGGGCAGTACGTTGAGGTGCGGCTGATGCTTGGGACGCTCGAAAATGTGTACTCACTGCCTCAGGGGATCATTCGTCAAAGACCGGATGGAACCTACTCAGTTTATGTGTTGCAAGACGGTATGGCCCGCGAGCGGGAAGTGACGCTTGCGCATTGGGAAGGTAGCAATTGGATTGTGACTTCCGGGCTTAAACCCGGCGAAGAGGTGATCTCCAATCAAATTTTGCGCCTTCGCGATAAATTGAAAGTGGTGGAGGCGGCAGCCCAAGAGCCGCAGGCTCAAGCAAACAATAAAGAGTCTCAAACCGCTCAACCGAAAGCCTAAAGGGACAGTCGATGCTATCGCAATTTTGTATTCGCCGACCGATCTTCGCTTCGGTTTTGTCAATCTTGATTGTCATTGCCGGCTTGGTGGCTAGCCGCGTGCTGCCGCTGTCGCAATACCCGGATATTTCGCCTCCTTCGGTTTCCATTTCAACTTCGTATGAAGGGGCCGATGCGCAGACGCTTGCCCGTACGGTGGCCGCTCCCATTGAAGATCAGCTCTCCGGCATTGAAGGGTTACAGTATTACACCACTTCCATTCGCTCCAATGGCGACGTGCGCATTTCCTGCGTTTTTGAAGTCGGCACGGATCCGAATGACGCCATGCTCGAAATCAATAACCGTGTTCGAACGGCGGAGCGGCGTTTGCCGGAAACCGTGCGGCAAAACGGCGTGACGGTGAGAAAGCGTTCGGAAGAGACGCTATTGATGATGGCGCTCACTTCGCCGGATGGCTCAATGAATACCACACAGTTGGCTGACTACGCCAACCTCAACATGGTCGATGACTTGAAGAGAATCCCCGGTGTGGGTGACGTGAGCGTTTTCGGTAACGTTCAGGGCGCCATGCGTATTTGGTTAAATCCCGACAAGATGGCGCAATTGGGTGTCACGGTCCAGGACGTTGAAAACGCGGTTGATCGTCAAAACCGACAATATGCGGCAGGCCAAGTGGGCGCTGCTCCCACAACGGAAGAGCAACAGCTTTTCTATTCGATCACCACGGACGGTCAACTTTTAACACCGGAAGAATTTGGCAACATCACGATTCGCTCCGATGGACCGGACGGCATTATCCGCATTAAAGACATTGCTCGGGTTGAAGTGGGTAAGCGTAGCTACACGTCTTATAACCTCTTAAACGATGAGCCTGCCATTACCGTTGGCGTTTACCTGCAAACGGGGGCAAACGCCATGAGTACGGCCGCACTCGTTAAAGAAGAAATCGACCGGCTTGTTCAAAACTTCCCCGAAAACCGCATCAAACATACGGTCACTGACGATACGACGATTTTCGTCGAAGCTTCTTTAAGTGAAGTGGGAAAAACGCTTCTGGAAGCCGGCCTTTTGGTGCTTCTTGTCGTCTATGTGTTCCTTCAAAATTGGCGGGCGACGATCATTCCGATGATTGCGGTACCGGTTTCTTTGATCGGGACGATGGTGGGGTTGTGGCTATTTGATTTTTCGCTTAACACCCTCACGCTTTTTGCCATGACGCTTGCAATCGGCATTGTGGTCGATGACGCGATTGTGGTGCTCGAAAACGTTGAACGTATTATGGTCAGCGAAGGCTTGGGGCCGAGAGCCGCAGCCAAAAAGGCGATGAAGGAAGTGGCAGGTGCCTTGGTTGCCATCGTGTTGGTGCTTTCGGCAGTTTTCGTGCCGGTCGCTTTCTTAGGTGGGATGGCAGGGGAACTTTATCGGCAATTCGCCATCACGATTACGATTTCCGTGGCGCTATCCGGGTTTGTGGCTTTGACGTTGACACCTGCACTATGCGCCATTTTGCTTAAAAATGAGCATAAGGAGCCGGGACGCGTTTTCTCGAAATTTAATCGAGGATTGGGAGCGCTTACTCATCAGTTCCAACGTGTTGTGGGAATGGCGCTTCATCACCGGGTGGCAAGCGGTGCCATATTGATTTTGGTGAGCGTTGCTTGTTACGAAATGGTGCAGATCACGCCGACCTCTTTCGTGCCGCGTGAAGACCAAGGTGTGGTGCGCATGAGTTTAACACTGCCTGAAGGCGCTTCGCTTAACCGTACGGAAAAAGTCTCTGACGAATTGCAGAAAAAATTGGGCGATATCGAAGGCGTGGAATCGGTTTTAACATTGACCGGTTTCGACACGGTGGCAAACGACGTTCGTCAAAATGCGGCGACCTTCGTGTTAAAGCTCAAACACTGGGATGACCGTAAAAATACCGCAAACGATGTGGTGCGCCAGGTGACCGCTATCGGCAATGCGTTGACTGAAGGAACCGCTGTGGCTTCTACCCCGGCGCCGATTCGTGGGTTGGGCTCTGCCGCGGGTTTCACGGGCTTTTTACAATCTCGCGAAAGTGATGATTCACTGCTATTGCAACAAGTCTCCGAAATGTTCATTTCGGAACTGCAAAAGTCACCCATTTTGACCGGATTGCGTGCGACGGCCAAGGCCGAGTCACCCATGTTGGCGATTCATGTGAATGAAGCCAAAGCGCTTGCGATGGGGGTTGATATCAGCGATATCTACGGAACGCTCTCGGCGATGATGGGTAGTACCTACATCAACGACTTCACCCGTAACGGTAAGATTAACCGCGTCATCATGCAAGCCGATGCCAAATACCGGATGAAGCCGGAGGATTTGGGCCGTTCTTGGGTTAGAAACGATGCCGGTGAAATGATCCCGATGTCCACCCTGGTGACTTGGGAAAGAACTTCGGGTTCTGAAACCTTGTCCAGAATGAATGGATACCTCGCGGCGCGTTTCATGGGTGAAGCGGAACACGGTATCAGCTCCGGTGAGGCTATCGCAGAAGTCGAGCGCATTGCCGAAGAGGTTTTGCCGGAAGGCTATGCAATTGGCTGGATCGGACAGGCCTTCCAGGAAAAACGATTGGGCTCTTCAGCTGCGACTGCGTTTATCTTCGGTATTATCGTGGTGTTCTTAATTTTGGCTGCGCAGTATGAGCGGTGGTCTCTGCCGATTGCCGTGGTGTTGGCGGTGCCGTTTTCCGTGTTGGGTGCGCTTCTGGCGACTTATTTGCGGGGGATGTCAAATGACATTTACTTCCAGATCGGGTTGTTGGTCTTGGTCGGGTTGACCGCTAAAAACGCCATTTTGATTGTGGAATTTGCGGCGCAAAAGCTTGAGCAGGGTAAGAGCGTTTTTGATGCGGCGCTTGAAGCGGCTTCGATTCGGTTGCGACCGATTTTGATGACATCATTGGCTTTCATCTTGGGTGTGTTGCCTTTGGCGATTGCAACCGGCCCGGGTGCAGCCTCCCGTCAATCCATGGGAACGGGTGTTTTGGGCGGGATGCTCGCGGCAACATGTATCGCCATTATCTTTGTGCCGGTCTTTTTCACGTGGTTTGTCTCGAAAAAACCGGTACGTCGCGACGATGACGAGGATGATGAAACGGCTTCACCGTTTTTAAGTCATCCTGAAAAAAACGATGAACCGAAGTCCTAATCGGTAGAACCGCAAAAACGGCAACGAGGCGTGTGTTTCGTTGCCGCTTTTGTTTTTCCTATGTTGTTGCCATCAGAAAAAGCGAATCGGGGAAGCAATGTTTTGTAGCAGGGCAATCACACTCCAAGCGGTTGAGGTACTGGATTTCGGATTCATCGGGTCGGGTTTGGAGCTGATCGTAATGTCCGCAGTCATGAGTGCATTCTTTAGCATCAGATGATGGGTATTCACATTCGTGCTCGGGTCGCTTTTAATGGTGACGTGAGACGAACTGGCTTCTGTCGCAAGCGAAGCAGCCACGGCGACATTGACGTTTTTGGGAAAGCCCGCGATGGCCTCTTTTACGCCACCTTCAAATACCGTCATCGGGTGATCTTCGGGTAAAGTCTGTCCTTTAAGATAGGGAGCGCCATTTAAGCTTTTCGGTGCTTTGATATTTTCAATTGCGAGCGTCGCTCCTTGCATGAGCGCAAAAGTGCGCATGAGATCAAGTCCTCCGATCGCACCGTTGGGGATGTAAAGCGTGGCGTGATGTTTTTGTGCTGCGCAAAGAAGTTTGTTTTTAAATTCTGAGTCAGCTAAGGCACCAACGGACGCGGCAACCAAGTCAATGCCTTGACTTAAGATGGTTTCAGCATAATCGCGCAAAGCTTGAGCGCCTGCGAACTCAATGACCATCTTGGGTTTTTCTGCCAAAAGCTCCTCAAGGTTACGAACGGGTTTGGCATTAATTTCGTCGGCTAGTTTTTGGGCATGCTCAAACTGGCGAGCCATGACGGCGCAAATTTGATAGCGCTCACGGAGTAGTTGCTGGGTATTAAGTGCAAAAATCCGGCCGAGAGCGCCGCAGCCGATCACGGCAATACGAAGAGGTTGAGTCATTTTCTGTGTCCCCCAATAATGTTTCTTAGCATTATGCGCCGAAGCGATTTGAGAAAACAAATGATCAGAGGCATATCTTAAGATATTCCTGACTATACCTTTGAATCACGGAAGAAAAACGCCGTTTAGCTTTCTAAGAAGACTAAACGGCGAAAAATTGAAGCAGGATCAGTGATAACTTTCAACCCGAAGAATTTCTTTAGCGTTTTCTTCGCGTGCTTGTGTTGGAGGCTCAACACCGTCTAAGGTGTAGTCGATCCCCAATTCCTTCCACTTATATTCCCCGAAGGTGTGATACGGCAAAACCTCCACTTTCTGCACATTTTTTAATGTCGCAATAAAGTCTGAAAGTTTTTTGAGGTCTTCGTCATTGTCCGTATAGCCGGGAACGAGAACGTGTCGAATCCAAACCGGTTTTCCGATTTCATCAAGATAACGGGCACAGTCCAAAATCGCCTCATTACTATGCTTGGTGAGCACTCGGTGCCTTGCATCATCAATGTGTTTAAGATCCAAAAGCACAAGATCGGTGACATCCATTAAGGCTTTGAATTTTGGTAAAAACGCCTCACGGCGACTAAAAGGTTGCGCAGCCGTGTCAATGGTTGTATGAATGCCTTCTTTTTTCGCTAGGGTGAAAAATTCAAGCATAAAGTCCATTTGTAGAAGGGGCTCGCCGCCGCTCACTGTGATGCCACCCTCTTCACCCCAATAGGAACGATAGCGAAGCGCAAAGTCCAAAACTTCCCTGGCGGACTTCACTTCACCGATACCCGTTTTCCACGTGTCCGGATTGTGGCAATAAAGGCAGCGCATTTTGCAGCCTTGTAAAAATAAAACAAACCGCACGCCGGGCCCATCAACCGATCCGAAGGTTTCGTATGAATGGATAAATCCGTTTGCCATTGAAAACACTCCAATAAAAGACCGACCTTTGCGCTAGTCTCTAGCACCGAAGGTCGGTCTATTTTTAGCACTTAGCCTGACTTACATGCGCTTGTGGCAGGTACGTGCGATGACGTCCAACTGCTGTTCGCGCGTGAGGTCAATGAACTTCACTGCGTAGCCGGAGACACGGATCGTGAAATTCGCGTATTCCGGTTTTTCCGGGTGTTCCATGGCATCGACCAACTTTTCGGTACCGAAAATGTTGACGTTCAAGTGATGAGCGCCGCGTTCAAAGTAGCCGTCCATGACCGCCACGAGATTTTTCACGCGTTCGTCTTCACTGTGGCCCAACGCATCCGGGCTAATCGTTTGCGTATTGGAGATACCGTCTAACGCGAACTCGTAGGGGAGTTTGGCAACGGAGTTAAGCGAAGCCAAAAGCCCGTTTTGTTCAGCACCGTAGCTCGGATTGGCGCCCGGCGAGAGAGGTTCTCCGGCCTTACGGCGATCCGGCAACGCCCCCGTTGCCTTCCCATAAACCACATTGGAGGTAATGGTCAGAATCGAGGTTGTCGGTTCGGAGTTACGGTACGTGTGGTACTTGCGAAGTTTCTTCATGAAGGTCTTCAAAAGCCACACGGCGATGCTGTCGGCTCGGTCATCGTCATTGCCGTAGCGCGGGAAGTCGCCTTCGGTTTCATAGGAAACCACTACGCCTTGTTCATTGCGAACGGTCTTCACCTTGGCGTACTTGATGGCGCAAAGGGAATCGACCACGTGCGAAAAGCCCGCGATACCGGTTGCAAACGTGCGACGCACGTCCGTATCAATCAAAGCCATTTCAGCGGCTTCGTAGTAATACTTGTCGTGCATGTAGTGGATGAGGTTAAGCGTGTTGACGTAAAGGCCAGCTAACCAGTCCATCATCGTGTCAAAGCGTTGCATCACTTCGTCATAGTCGAGGTATTCGGAAGTGATCGGACGCAATTGCGGCCCCACTTGCATGAGGCTTAATTCATCCACGCCACCGTTGATTGCGTACAACAAGCACTTGGCAAGGTTGGCGCGAGCGCCGAAAAATTGCATTTCTTTACCGGTTTCGGTTGCCGAGACGCAGCAGCAGATGGAGTAATCATCACCCCAAATCGGACGCATCACATCATCGTTTTCGTATTGAACGGAAGACGTGTCAATCGAAATCTTCGCCGAGTAACGACGGAAAGCTTCCGGGAGATGACGCGTGTAAAGAATCGTCAAATTCGGCTCCGGCGACGGGCCCATGTTTTCAAGCGTATGCAAGAACCGGAAATCGTTCTTGGTGACCATCGAACGACCGTCCATACCGAGACCGCCTAATTCAAGCGTGGCCCACACGGGGTCGCCCGAGAAGAGTTGGTTGTAAGACGGAATGCGGGCAAACTTCACCATGCGGAATTTGAGCACCAAGTGGTCAATCAATTCCTGGGCTTCGCTTTCAGTCAACGTTCCTTCGGCAAAATCACGTTCAAAGTAAATATCCAAGAACGTGGAGATACGGCCCACGGACATGGCGGCACCGTTTTGCGTCTTAATCGCAGCAAGGTAGCCGAAGTAGAGCCATTGCACGGCTTCGCGTGCGTTTTGAGCGGGCTTGGAGATGTCGTAGCCGTAGTCGGCTGCCATCGCTTTCATTTGTTCCAAAGCGCGGATTTGATCGGTGATTTCTTCGCGTTGACGAATGATTTCATCGGTCATGATGCCGCAGCCGCAGTGCGCCATGTCTTCTTTTTTCTTGGCAATCAAGAAGTCAATACCGTAAAGGGCCACACGACGGTAGTCGCCCACGATACGACCGCGACCGTAGGTATCGGGCAAACCCGTGATGATCTTGTTTTTACGAGCTAAACGCATCTCCGGCGTGTAAGCGTCGTAGACGCCTTGGTTGTGCGTCTTATGGTATTCGGTGAAGATCTTATGAAACTTCGGGTTGGGCGTATAGCCATAGGTCGTGCAGGCTTGTTCGGCCATCTTGATGCCGCCAAAAGGCATGAAGGCACGCTTTAAGGGCTTATCGGTTTGAAGACCGACAACCTTTTCCAATTCCTTGGTGTTTTCGCCGATGTAAGAGGCTTTGTAAGCGGTGATACCGGAAACAACTTCCGTTTCCATATCGAGCACGCCGCCCTTGGCGCGTTCTTCCTTTTGAAGGCCTTGAACAATGCCCCAAAGCGTGTTGGTGGCCTCGGTGGCCGGTGCCAAGAATTTTTCGTCACCATCATAGGGACGATAGTTCATTTGGATGAAGTCACGCACATCCACTTCATCAAGCCAGTGGGTTCCTTTAAAACCACGCCATTCGTTTTTCATGATCAACTCCATGAATCAATAAAATGCATCAATTCAGTCTTTGGGGTGCTTCGATATGATTTTTGTCTAATTTGCTGATTTTTAAACAAAAAGCGCACAACACCCTCAACCCTGACGATTATTTAAACCCAATCAGGGTGTTTTCTTCTTTGTCGGAATTATTATTCATGGGGATTTTGCAATAGTCAACCGACGAAAGGATATATTTTTGCGTGCAATTGTAAGGATTAATCGGGTCGATAGTTTTCTAAAAAGATCAAAGAGATAGGGCCGTGTATGTTGAGAGACTCATCCTTGCGGTTGGGTAAAATCGAACAAATATTTAGAATATCAGGGGTCAGAAGAGAAAAGGGGATTACGAAATGCCCATTAAGGTTTTCAACACAGAGTTACCTGAAGTAAAAATCATTGAGCCGGTGGTTTTTGGCGATGATCGTGGTTTTTTTATGGAATCTTGGAATGCTTCGGATTTTGAGTATCAGGTAGCGGCAGTAAAGTTTGTTCAGGATAACCACTCTCGAAGTAAGAAAGGGGTTGTTCGAGGGTTACATTTTCAGTTGCCGCCTCATGCTCAGGCAAAATTAGTCAGGTGTTTGGTAGGCAAAATTTTTGATGTTGCCGTTGATATTCGTCGTTCTTCACCTAACTTTGGTAAATGGGTAGCCGTTGAGTTATCCGCTGAAAATAAACGTCAATTGTGGATTCCGGAAGGTTTCGCTCATGGCTTTGTCGCTTTAACAGATTTTGCCGAAGTGTTTTATAAGACCAATGATTTTTGGCACAAAGAGTGCGAGGGATCGGTGAAATGGAATGACCCGACAATCGGTATTCATTGGCCGATTGACATTGAGCCTTGTCTATCTGAAAAAGATGCGGTTGCACCGCTTCTCTTAGAAGCCAATTTATTTGAATAGAGAGTGTCACGATGATTTTGGTTACTGGTGGAGCCGGATTTATCGGTTCAAATTTTGTATTGGATTGGTTCACGCAAAGTGAGGAGTCCATCGTTAACTTGGATGCGCTCACTTATGCCGGTAATCTCCAAAACCTGGAGAGTTTAAAAGGGGATGCACGCCATGTCTTTGTCCATGGTGATATTCTGGACCGTGAGCTGGTGAGCTCTCTTTTTGCAAAATACCGACCGAGAGCCGTGGTGCATTTTGCAGCGGAAAGTCACGTGGATCGTTCCATTTTCGGGCCGGATGCGTTCTTTCGTACCAATGTTATGGGTACGGTCAATCTTCTAAATTGTGCGAAGGCTTTTTACGATACGCTTGACGGTACAGAGAAAGAATCTTTTCGTTTTTTACACGTAAGTACCGATGAGGTTTATGGAAGCTTAACGTTTGACGAGGCTCCTTTCACTGAAGAAACCCCCTATCGTCCCAATTCACCTTATTCCGCTTCAAAAGCGTCGAGCGACCACGCCGTGAGATCCTGGTTTCATACGTATGGATTCCCGGTCCTTACAACAAACTGCTCCAATAACTACGGGCCCTATCAGTTTCCGGAAAAATTGATTCCTCTTGTGATCAATAATGCTCTAAGTGGCCTGCCGCTACCAATTTATGGCGATGGGAAAAATATTCGTGATTGGCTTTATGTGAAGGATCATTGTGAAGCGATTCGACTGGTTTTGGCAAAAGGTCAAGTGGGCGAAACTTACAACATTGGTGGTCACAATGAACGTGATAACCTCACGATTGTCAAAACGGTATGCGCTATTTTGGATGAATTGAGGCCGAGAAAAGACGGTCAGTCGTATGCTACGCAAATCACTTTTGTTAAGGATCGTCCGGGCCACGACCGGCGTTACGCAATCGACCCAACAAAATTGGTAAAAGAATTAGGTTGGAAGCCTAAAGAAAATTTTGAGACGGGGATTCGAAAGACCGTTCAATGGTATTTGGACCATCAAGATTGGGTAGAAGGTGTAAAAACCGGTGCTTATCGGGAGTGGACAGCCAAACAGTATGGCTTGTAAGGAGTCGACAGGTTATGCGCGTTGCTCTTTTGGGTAAAAACGGACAGTTGGGATTTGAATTTGAAAAACGCCTAAAAGGGCATTGTGAGCTTTTGGCATTGGGCCGAACAGATCATGGCGGCGATTTAACCCATACCGATGAGATGATTGAATGTTTGCGAGCGTTTTCTCCTGACGTTGTGATTAATGCGGCGGCCTATACAGCAGTGGATTTGGCACAAACTCAGGTTGATGAAGCTAGGCAAGTGAACGCTTTGGCTCCATTGGCGATGGCTAAGTACTGCCGTCAAAGCGGAGCACTCTTGGTGCACTTCAGTACCGATTATGTCTTTAGTGGAGAAGATACAAAGCCTTGGGCAGAGGATGATCCTTGTGCTCCTCAAAATGTGTACGGTGAAACGAAATTAGAAGGGGAGCAAGCGATTATTCAAAGTGGTTGCCGGCATCTGATTTTCAGAACCAGTTGGGTGTATGGGGAGCATGGAAAAAATTTCATTAAAACCATTTTGCGCTTAGCTCAAACGAAAGAGTCGTTAAATGTCGTTGATGATCAGATTGGGGCTCCGACGTCTGTTCAGTTTTTAGCCAAGTATTCCGAGGAGATGATTCGATTTATCCAACGCGGACGAAATGATTTATGTGGGACTTATCATTTGGTGCCAGATGGTTATGTGTCTTGGTGTGAATTTGCCCGCTGGATTGTCAAAAATGCTGCCAATTTTGGGGTAGCGATGACACTTAAGCCGCAGTCAATTAAAGCGATCTCCACGAGCGAGTATCCAACTCCCGCAAAACGACCGCTCAATTCACGATTGTCAAATGAGAAGTTAAAGTCTGTTTTGGGTATTCAATCATTTGAAACCTGGGATGAAGACGCTCGAGTTGTTTTGGAAAAATTGGTCCAGGCAAAGTTTGTTTAGATCGTGCTCCTTTATTAAGAAGCAACGATCTAATTAAAAATCTAATAATAAATCATCAAAATCTAATAATCGATATATTCGATTATTAGATTCGAAGGCTTTTTAATTAATAAAAAGTTGCCTGCTGACCTTGCCTGAAATAGGGACGAACACTGAGACAACTTTTTTGCATCAGCGTCCCTCTTATTTCGATCCCTCCTAACTGCCAGCCTAAACATGGAGTGAGTTTCGGCGACTCATTCATTAAGTGACAAGTTGGCACCAAGAACTTTAAAGTGCACTTTACTGTAAGTTAAAGGTTTGTTACAATTTTGCACCCTAATTTTTGCCTATTCCTCTCACAGTTTTTGCCTAAATCAATCATTTAGAGAGTGTATGCCTAGTAAATTGGTGCCGTCATGACATTTCTAACAAAACAGCTTTTGTCAGCAGAAAACTTTCAGAAATTAAAGCAAGCGATTGCCTTTGTTTTCTATGCGGTTTTCTTGTATATCGCCGCTCGATTCCTGATCAACGGTTTGGATGGAGATGCTTCAAAAAAAGCTGTTTTTGTGTTAGCACTTAGTTTTGTTTTTCTGAGTTCTTCTAAGAGATCATTTTTTATTCTTTTCCCTTGCATTACTTTGTTATCTTTATATGCACCTGTTGGTTTTGAATATGGCCCTCCTAATTTTCAGGCTATTTCTTCTCTGATGGCTACCGATGCAAAAGAAAGTGTAGAGTTTCTTGGGATTCTTTCGCTTAAAAGTTACCTTAAAGCATTATCAATACCTCTTCTTTTGAGTATTAGTTATTGGCTTGCACAATACTATAAGCTTCAACCATGGCGTAATAAAACGCTGGTTATTGTTGCAATCTTAAGCCTGGTGATTTTGTTTAAGCCTCTTCATTTTTTCTCGTCACTTGAAGAATCTTTTAGGCAGGTTGAGGTTGAGAAAATGAAGTTGGAGAGCCTCATACAAGGTAATAGTTGGGGTAATGCTATCTACCGGGGTGGTAAGAAAGACTATATATTGGTTATCGGGGAAAGTGTAAGACGTGACTATATGCATATTTATGGGTATCCAGTCAATAACACGCCATTTATTGATCAGGCTCCGGTAACAATCGTTAATGGTTTATCTGCTGGTGGCACTTACACGATCGGTTCACTTAGATTGATGCTTACGAAACCTAACAAACAAAAGTGGCAACCAGACTACTCATTAAATGTTGTTGATTTAGCGAATGCAGCAGGTGTAAAAACTCATTGGATTTCCAACCAAGGCTACATTGGAGAGTATGACACACCAGTTTCTGCTATTGGTGTTAGATCTCAGATTCATGAGTTTGTTAATAAGAGCAGTTATGACACAGCTAAACATTCCGACCGAGTTTTGCTCAATATTTTGCAGAATTATTTAGATGTAGAAGATCAAAGTAAAGCGCGATTATTCGTTTTACATACATTGGGTTCTCATCCAGATGCCTGTCACCGTATCGAAGAAATGGACGACCCATATGTTGTTAACGATCAGAAAATGTCTTATGTAGCTTGTTACGTGTCAAGCATTAAGTACACGGACGAATTTATGGAAAGTTTGTACAAACAAATGAAAGCCTATCAGGCAAGAAGCGGTCGAACATTTTCTATTTTGTATTTTGCTGATCACGGGATGATTCATCGTGAGATTGATGGAATCATCTATCTAAATAACAACAAAGCAAGCAAACGGCACTATGACATCCCACTGTTTGTTTTAGATTCTGAAGCCACAGAGCGTAAAGTGCTCAACTCCAGGAAATCAGGATTGTCTTTTACGGAAGGGTTGGCTACTTGGATGAGTATTCAAGCAGACCAAGTGCAGCCTTACGACTTGTTTGACGGCAATGATGATGTATTTGATTATGGTTTGAAGCAGCGAATTCAAACAATCCCAGAAGCCGATGATCCTCCAATAGATATTACTCGGTACCTAAAGTGAGAAATTCACACTTTCAAACCACTTCCTCGCTAAAATGAGTGAAATGTTAAGGAGTTGGCTTATGTCACGAAAAGGGATCATTCTAGCCGGGGGATCAGGCACAAGACTGTACCCGGTGACATTAACAGTAAGTAAGCAGCTATTGCCAATCTACGATAAGCCGATGATTTACTATCCGCTCACGACGCTAATGCAGGCTCAAGTTCGTGACATACTGCTTATTTCAACACCGAGGGATATTGATCGATTTAAGGAGCTTTTAGGGGATGGTTCGCAATGGGGAATTAACCTTTCATATTGTGTGCAGCCTCGTCCTGAAGGGCTTGCTCAGGCTTTTATATTGGGTAGAGATTTTATCGGATCCGATCCTAGCGCCTTAATTTTGGGGGATAACATTTTTCACGGTCCTTTAAATGGTTTACTGAAAAAAGCCATGGCTAGAACGGATGGTGCCACAGTCTTTGCCTATCATGTGAATGATCCCGAACGCTACGGCGTTGTTGAGTTTGATGATAAATTTAGAGCTCTGTCCATTGAAGAAAAACCTCAAAAACCGAAGTCTAACTATGCCGTGACCGGTCTGTATTTTTATGACAATACAGTTTGTGACATTGCTTCGAATATTAAGCCAAGTGCTAGAGGGGAATTGGAGATCACCGATGTTAATGCAGCCTATTTAAAGGCAGGAAAATTAACAGTTGAAATTATGCAGAAGGGCTTTACGTGGCTGGATACCGGCACACATGACAGTCTTTTGGAAGCTGGCGGGTATATTTCAACCATTCAAAATCGACAGGGTATTCTAATCGGTAGCCCGGAAGAGATTGCCTTTTTGAATGGTTGGATAATGATCGAACAATTAGCTAAGTTAATTAAACCTTTAATGAAGACACATTATGGTCGATACCTTTGTGGTTTAATGCAAAAGGTTACTTAATTTACTTGAGTGTAAAAAGCGGAATTGCACCAAAGAGCAAGTATTCTTTGTAAGCACCAGTTGTTTTTATCTTCAATAACGGGATTACACGGAAAAGGTATACCCATTTCCTTTTTTGATTCTCTCGAAGTAGGAAAGCATAGTCTTTGTGTGCGATACATTGGACAAGTCGCCCCTTGTCTGCCATTTTTTCTTTCTGCTTGTTTGTCGTGTTCTCATCAAAATAGCGGTATCTAATCAAAACCTCTTGAATGTTATGGAACATTGTTAAACCCATAAGGCGAACCCATAGCATATAGTCCTCACATGGAGAATACCGTTCCTCCCAACGAATATTATTCTCAATTAGGACGGACTTACGGATCATGCTAGCTGAATGAATCATTGCGCAGTGACTTAACAATGCGTTTTTTATATCTACGCTACTTTCCGGATATTTAACGATTCTTTTTTTGGGAAAGTTTTCAGACCAAGAACTACATACCCCAACATCAGGATGAGAATCCAAATAATTCGCCTCTTTTTCTAAGCGAGAAGGTAGGGAAATATCATCGTGATCAAAGATGGCTAAATACTCACCTTTTGCCATTTGCAGCAATTTATTTCGCGACGCTGAGATTCCCAAATTTTTCTCATTTTTTGTATATACGATCCTGGGGTCGTTATAAGAAGCCACGATTTTGTCTAGCTCTGTATTTTCGGGGGAATCATTCAACAAAATAAACTCAAAGTCTGTGAAGGTCTGCCCCAGGATTGAATCAATGGCTTCCCGAAGCATCACGGGGTCAGTGTTGTACAAAGGAGTTAAAACGGAAACTTTGGGCATGGCGAAATGATTGTATTAAATAATGCATTATTCTAATTCTATCCAATACGGAGTATGGTCGCTTGGTTTAGTCCACTTTCGTGGTGTTTTGTCGATTTGAACCTGAATGATGGAGTTTTTCAGAGCATTGGATACGAGAATATGGTCGATTCTCAAACCGTGATTTTTTTGAAAACCAAGCATTCGATAGTCCCACCAGGTATATAGTTTTTCCGGTTGGTCAAACAAGCGGAAACTATCGCTTAAGCCCAATGAGAGGAGGCTAGCGAAAGCGGCGCGCTCTTCTGGAGAAACCAAAATACTGCCTTCCCACGCTTTCGGATTCCAGACATCGCGATCATCAGGGGCAATATTGAAGTCACCAAGCAGTGCCAGTTGAGTGGTCACTGTTAATTCCTCTTTTAACCAATCATGCAGATGACTGAGCCAATCCAGTTTATAGTTGAATTTATCGCTTCCGACTTCCGCTCCATTAGGAAAATAACCACAAACAACACGTAAGTCACCGATTACCGTCGGGAACGTGCCGGCAATCAGTCGCTTTTGTTCATCGGCAAAAGTCGGAATGTTTTTAACCACATGGGTGGGATCGTCCACTGTTTCTTCCCGATAAAGAATCGCAACCCCGTTGTAGGTTTTTTGTCCTAGATAAATCGCTCGATACCCAATGGCATTGAGGGCTTCGTTGGGAAAAAGCTCATCAACGAGCTTTAATTCTTGCAGGCACAAAATGTCGGTTTGCGTGGCATTAAGCCAGTCGCAAACATGACCGATGCGCATCTTGAGGGAATTGACGTTCCATGTGGCTAATTTCATACGAAAATCCTTACTTCTGGGGAATCCCTGAGTGGCGCAATAACGCATCAATAGTCGGTTTGCGGCCGCGGAAGGCAACGAATGAATCCATGGCAGGACGAGAGCTTCCGACCGCTAACACCTCGTCTAACCATTTCTTGCCCGTTTCAGGATTCAGTACCCCTGTTTCTTCAAATAGGGAGAAGGCATCGCTACTGAGAACTTCAGCCCATTTGTAGCTGTAGTAGCCCGCAGCATAGCCACCCGCAAAAATGTGACTAAAGGAATTGGGGAAGCGGTTGTAATCAGGTTGATGTGTAACAGCAACTTCTTTTCGAACCGCTTTTAGTAAACCCTGAATGGTATCGGTTTTCGGATTAAATTGAGTGTGCAAAAGCATATCAAATAACCCAAATTCCAATTGACGAACCATGGCCATGGCGCTTTGGAAATTCTTGGCAGCCAAGAGTTTCTCATAGAGCTCTCTGGGTAGCGGTTTACCCGTTTCAACGTGGGCGGTGAGTTTTTCTACCACAGTCCAATCCCAAGCGAAGTTTTCCATGAATTGGCTCGGGCATTCCACCGCATCCCATTCAACGCCATTAATACCGCTTGCGGCAGCGTCTTCCACGCGAGTGAGCATGTGGTGAAGACCATGCCCAAACTCATGGAAAAGTGTGAGCACATCATCATGCGTTAAAAGCGCAGGCTTATTACCGACTGGTTTAGAGAAATTGCAAACCAAATATGCGGTTGGGGTTTCAACGCGGTCGTTTACACGACGGCGGACGCGATCATTGTCCATCCATGCGCCGCCGCGCTTATTGGCACGGGCATAGAGATCCATGTAAAACTGTGCAACTTTTTCACCTTTGGCATTTTCGATGCGGAAAAATTTCACATCAGGATGCCATACCGGAGCCGTATCGGGCACGATACGGATACCGAAAAGATTTTGCACCAGCCCGAAAAGTCCAGAAAAGACTGCCGGTTCCGTGAAGTATTGTTTGACTTCCTGATCAGAATAGGCGTAGCGGGCTTCGCGCAATTTTTCGCTAGCATAGGTGAGATCCCAACTTTGAGGATCGGCAATGCCTAATTTTTCGCGGGCAAACGCTTTCACTTCTTCAACTTCAACCTTGGCTTGACCCAAACTGCGTTTGGCCAAATCACGAAGGAATGCAATAACTTCGTCAGGCGTTGAAGCCATTTTGGTAGCGAGCGAAACTTCGCCATAATTTTTGTAGCCCAGGATAGCCGCTTCGGATTGACGCAGCTCAACGATTCGTTTCATGACATCGTTATTGTTGAATTTGCCGTCATTATCAAACTCTGAAGCACGCGTCACATAGGCGTGATAAAGCGTTTCACGCAATTGTCGATTTTGCGCGTAACGCAATACCGCCAAGTAATGCGGCACTTGAAGCGTAATCTTGTATCCCTCTTCATTTTCAGCTTCTGCTGCTTCTTTGAAAGAGGCAATGTCATCTTCCGGGATACCCGCTAGATCGCTCTTATTTTCAACAATTAAACCGTAAGCGTTGGTGGCATCCATTAAGTTTTCAGAAAACTTTTGACTTTCTTTGGCAAGCGATTCTTTGACCGCTTTCAGTTTGGCTTTACCCTCATCGTCTAAAAAGGCACCAGCTAACTTAAATTCCACGAGTTCTTCATTGATGATGCGTTGTCGGGTTGCGCTTAACGTAGAAAATGCAGGACTCTTTTTAATAGCCAAATACTTTTCAGAAAGCGTACTTTGAGACAGACCGATCCAGAATTGAGTCACTAAGGGCAATGCTTGGTTATAGGCTTCACGCAAAGCGGGTGAGTCACAGACACTCATCAAGTGACTGACTGCGCCCCAAGCGCGAGAAAGCGCAAGCGTCTTGTTTTCCAAAGGCGTAATCACGTCATCCCAAGTGGCGGGCGTTTCCTTCGCAGTCACCGTTTTAAGAGTGTTCTCTGCGTCGGCGATCAGCGTTTTCATGCCTTCGACGACGTGTTCAGGTTTTATGGCCGGAAAATCAACTAAATCAGTAATATTCAATAAAGGGTTACTCATAATAAACTTTCTTAAAATTCAAACGGTTATTTGAATTGGACATGTAAAAACACCGATGATTTTAACATTTTGTGTAATCTCTTTAGTGTCTTTTGAGTGTAATTAGTGTGTTTGTCTGTACATAACAGTTAGAATGATCAACTGACTTTTAAATATTACTTTTCATAGACCGATCTCATGCAACCACAGTTTGTTCATCTTCGCATGCATTCCGAATATTCCGTCACTGATAGTACAGTGCGGCTAGACGATGCAATTCACAAGGTTAAAGACCAAGGCATCGGCGCTTTGGGTTTAACGGATTTGAATAACATTTTCGGTGGACTCATTTTTTATACGCATGCAAGAAAAGCGGGCGTAAAGCCGATCTTGGGTTGCGATTTGGTGATCCAAAACGAAAGCGATCGGGATAAGCCTTATCGTTTGGCAATCTTTTGCCAAAATAAGACCGGTTATCACACGCTTTGTGAATTGCTTTCCCGTGCTTGGCTTAAAAACCAATACATGGGGAGAGGCGAAACAAAGCTAAAGTGGCTTTTAGAGCAAAACGAGGGGTTGATTGTTTTTTCAGGGGGACCGGAGGGCCAGTTGGCGCAACTCTGCTTGGCTGGGAAAAAAGCCGAAGCGGTGGCTCTTGCCAAGCAAATGAAAGAAACGTTCGGTGATCGATTCTACCTTGAATTGCAGCGAGCCGGACGATCGCACGACGAGGCGGTCGTGCGCTACTTTGTGGCGTTGGCTCAGGAGTGTGATATTCCTGTTGTTGCGACGCAGCCGATTCAGTTTTTGGAAAAGAAAGATTTTGATTCGCACGATATTCGAGTCTGTATTGCCAGAGGGGATGTTTTAGCTGATAAAAATCGCCCGAAACTTTATTCGGAAGAGCAGTATCTGAAGTCTCCTGAGGAGATGATCAGTCTTTTTGCGGACGTTCCTTCTGCCATTGCCAATACGGTGGAAATCGCCAAACGGTGCAATTTGGAGGGAGTGCTCAGTAAGCCGCAGTTACCGCTATTTCCGACGCCAGACGGAATGAGCCTTGATGACTACATTGATCAACTCTCTCATGAGGGGTTGGAAGCGCGACTTGAATTTTTGTATCCGGATGAAGAAAAACGAAATCAAGAGCGTCCTCGCTATGTCGAGCGGCTGGAGTTTGAACTTGGCATTATCAAACGCATGGGGTTCCCGGGCTACTTCTTGATCGTGCAAGACTTTATTAATTGGTCCAAACGTAATGGTGTTGCCGTTGGTCCGGGCCGTGGTTCTGGTGCCGGGTCACTTGTGGCTTATTCGCTTCGAATCACCGATATGGATCCGTTGCGCTACGACCTCCTTTTTGAACGTTTCTTGAATCCGGAACGTGTTTCCATGCCTGACTTTGACGTGGACTTTTGTCAGTACAACCGTCAAAGAACGATCAATTATGTGAAGTCGCGCTATGGTGAAGACGCTGTAAGCCAAATTGCAACGTTTGGAACGATGGGTGCCAAAGGTGTGGTTCGCGACGTGGGCCGCGTTTTGGGGATCAGCTATAGCTTATGCGACAAAGTGTCTCGATTAATACCCGCATTACCCGGTAAAAGCGTTTCTTTAAAAGAAGCCGTTGAAACGGTCCCGGACTTAAAGAGCCTTATCGAAAAAGATGAGGCGGTGGCGCAATTGGTTGAAAAAGCGTTGCCGTTAGAAGGATTGGTTCGAAACTTGGGTATGCACGCCGGTGGTGTTTTGATCGCACCGGGTAAATTGACGGACTTCTGTCCTTTGTACTCGCAGGATGAAAATCCGGATAACGTCATCAGTCAATTTGATAAGAAAGACGTCGAAAACGTGGGCTTGGTGAAGTTCGACTTTTTGGGGTTGACGACACTGACCATCCTGGAATTTGCCATGCGGTTTATTCGGATGTTGGATCCGAAGAGTACGTTAAAGTTAGACGCTATTCCGATTGACGATAAAGACACCTATAACGTTTTCCAAACCGGAAATACCGCGGCAGTCTTCCAGTTTGAAAGTCCGGGGATGCAAAAGCTTTTAAAAGACGCGCGTCCCGACTGTTTGGAAGACTTGATTGCTTTAAATGCCTTGTATCGTCCGGGGCCGATGGACCTGATTCCTGAATACATTGCCTGTAAGCATGGTGAAAAAGAGGTTCACTACGACGATCCGCGCTTGGAGCCGGTCTTAAAAGAAACTTACGGCATCATGGTTTATCAGGAACAGGTGATGCGTGTGGCGCAGATTATCGGCGGCTACTCACTGGGCGGCGCAGACTTGTTACGTCGCGCCATGGGTAAAAAGCAAGTCGAAGAAATGAAGCGGCAGCGTGTGGTCTTTGTCCAGGGCGCTGCAGAGCGCGGGATGGCAGAAGACGCTGCAGGCGCTTTGTTTGATAAGATGGAAAAGTTCGCGGGCTACGGTTTTAACAAATCCCACGCTTGTGCCTATGCCTATGTGGCTTATCAAACAGCTTATTTGAAGGGCCACTATCCTGCGCCTTTTATGGCCGCCAACATGTGCTTGGTGATGGATTCCGGGGAAAAACTCAAGCACTTGATTGACGACTGCTTCCATAACGGTATTTCGGTACTTCCACCCGATATCAATCAAAGTGACTGGGAATTTGTGCCGACATCAATGAATCAGATTCGTTATGGTTTGGGAGGTATCAAGGGGATTCCAAAAGACGCTGCAGAAGCTATTGTGAAGGAGCGTAAAGCGAACGGTCCCTATAAGGATCTCTTTGACTTGGTCAAACGTGTGGATCGCTCCAACTTCTCGCGTCGGACACTGCTTTCCTTCGTGATGGCCGGCGTTTTTGATTCCATGGAACCCAATCGGGCAAAGTTAGCTGCCAATATCGATGATGCCATGGCCTTAAGCGAGAGTGAATCATCTAATCCTGGTCAAGAAAGCCTTTTTGCGGATATCGAAGATGAAGTGATGCCGGAAATGAAAGACGCAAAACCATGGAGCCCCTACAAAACGCTAGTCAGTGAGCGAGAAGTAATGGGATGCGTCTTTAGCGGTCACTTCTATGGTGCCTTCCAAGATGAGGCAATGAAAGAAAAACCGATGCCACTTGCCAATTTAAAGCCGGGAACCAAGGTAGCTAACCGCCGCGGCGCTTCGGTTTTGGTGGCAGGTGTCGCCTCAAACATTAAGTCGAGCTTCAGTAAAGAAGGGCGGCCCATGGGTTCTTTTATCCTGGATGACGGAACCTCCATCACCTCGGTCAATATTTTTGGTGATGACTGGCTGCTATACCGTAATTTTGTGAAAACCGATGAGCTGATTTTTGTGAAGGGGAGTGTGAGAGAAGATAAGTTCTCACCGACTCACGTTGGTGTCAGTGGTCGTCAACTGGAGGTGCCAGCCACTCAACGAGCCGCTCGAGGAGTCGTTGTTGAATTGGAAATTACGGATCGTAATTTTGACATGGATTCATTGAAGAACTTCCTGCAAAACCATCGACCGGATGTCGATGATGCGGGATGTCGGGTCGCAGTAAAGGTTACTGATGGTCAGACGGAAGGATCCTTTGTGTTTTCGCACGATTGGGATGTATATGTCGATCAACAGTTTTTGGATGAGCTTGACGAGTTTGACGGTATTAAATACTGTCTAGTTGATCGCAAGGGTCACAGATAAAGGTAGCGATTGTGATAGTTATATAAGTTTGCCCTTTTTTATCTTGGAGTGTTCAAGAAGAGTTTTTTATTTTCTAAAAATAAAATGGATCAAATTTTTGAAAGAGCGGTAAATTGGGAATCGATAGATTAGTTCATCATAGAATTCCGTCATTCTGGCGTATTTCCAAAAGAGGGACTTTCCTATGTAATTTGATTTTTTCTGCTCAATCATGAGGGGATGACAAAGCCATGGTTTTTTACCCCCTTCAAAATGCCTAATTACACAGTCTTTCAATTTGCCTTTTTTGAAGTGTTTTCTTGCGCGCGGGGCTGTAACACAATATCGTTCATTTAATTGTTTGTAATTACAAGAAAAACAGAAATTTAGTAAGTCTTGATCCGGATATTTTAAAACGGTTCGTAGCTTAGATTCTGCTTCAAAAAGTCTCGCCGTGTATTGATTACTACGCCACGAATCCATATTTATCAGTAATAATCCAGAACTAAAGTACTTATGTTTTTTACACAAACCTAATCTGCACAGATGCGCTGCATTATTCCCATTGCTTTCCATATGATCTTCCCAGACGGCACCTATAGTAAAATTGCCCAAATTTTCATCAAATAATGCTTTAATATCACCACAAAAGATAACATCGACATCCGTATAGATGGCTTTGTGAATTGCTGGTTTTAACTCTGGGATCAATAAGCGTCCATACATTGCTTTTGAAAAATGTTCTCTAACGATAAAGGTATTAAAAGTCTTATTTATGTCAATTGGAATCCACTCTATATTGAAGTTCTGAAATTTATTTTTTAGGTGAGCGATTTTATTTTTATTCTTTTCTGAGATACCACAATCGAGAACAAAAACATCAATAAATGAAGATGTATTGTCACAAATGGATGCTATTGTAGTGGCT
>URFF01000015.1 GCA_900546995.1 uncultured Sutterella sp. | reverse complement strand
ACATAATTGTCTCCTAAATTATTCCTGGAGGTCTACTTTTCAGATACCCATCTCAGAAAGACTTTACGGATGAAGAGTTCAAAGCGATGACTCCCCAAGAGCAGCTGCAAGAGCTCAAACGCTTGAAAAAGGCTCTTGAGTTGGAAAAGATTCGCAGCGAAGCCTACAACCATATGATTGATCTGGCTGAGCAGCAATTCAACATCCCGATCCGAAAAAAATCTGGCACCAAACAGTAAGCTGGCTGCGCAGTATTTACCCCCATTTTGGTCTGGGTAAGTGCTGCGCACTGTTTGGTTATAGCCGGCAGTCGTATTACCAACATGCCGCCGAAACGGACTTTGCTCAACAGGCTCTTAATGAGTTGATCATCCAATCCGTTCGTACTTATCGCGAGCAAATGCCACGCATTGGTTCACGTAAGTTATACGTGCTCATTAAGCGTGATTTTGGGTGCCAGCGAGGATTTCCCGGTCGAGATAAATTTCTGGATTTGCTCTCAGAGTATGGTTTACTATTGAGAATTAAACGGCGAAAACACTACAAAACCACAGATTCCAATCATCCCTTCAAGCGCTATCCGAATCTGATTCGTGACAAGAGCTTTAGTGCACCCAATCAAGCTTGGGCCAGCGACATCACGTATGTCGAGACAGATAGCGGAGTCTGCTACTTGTCGTTGATAACGGATCTATATTCCCGAAAAATCGTCGGCTGGGCCCTGGGAGAAACGCTGCAAACGGTTCATTGTCAAGCCGCCTTACAGATGGCCTTGCAAACACTGCCTTATCCGGAGGATTCCAAAGGGTTGATCCATCATTCTGATCGAGGTTGCCAATACTGTAGTTACAGTTATGTCAACGATTTAAAGTCTCGAGGAATACAAATCTCCATGACAGAAAGTGGAGATCCATTAGAAAATGCCGTCGCCGAGAGAGTCAACGGGATCATCAAAAGTGAATGGCTTTACAGGGCGAAAATCAAGGACTTTGAAGATTGTCGGCAACGAGTCGCCCAAGCCATTACGGCATACAACAATCTGCGACCTCATATGAGTTTGGATTATCAGACACCGTCAGAGGTGCATGATTTCGGAGCTGTTCCAAAGCGTCATTGAAAGACATCCAGTCAAAGGCGACAAAGCATCAAAGAAAATCTTTTGTAAGGAGCTCCCGCCATGTTTGATAGGTCATAGACCTATCAAGCATGTTTGGGCTGACAGTAAGGAGGGATTAAAATAAAAGGGACACTGATGAAAAATTGTCTAAGTGTCAACACAATCAGGCATTAGATTTTTAGCTGTAAAGAGAATTAGGCAGAAATCTAAAACCTGTCAACTAAACCAGTCATAAACGAAAAAACTGTCAACCTATTTCAGGCAAGGTCACGGGGCTTTACGGAACATTTGGTAACTACCAGACCACATAACAAACCGACCAGTCATAGCAAATATTATTGACTATGAATAGTTAATTTTATTAACTATGTATGGTTAATTTTATTGACTTTGGATAAAGAATCATCTATAAAAGGTTTTATATCCATTTAACACAAATCGAACATGACCTATCTTCATCGCACGTTAGAACCAGTCATTGAAAAAGCATCTAAACACTTTAAAGTCGTGATGTTATCCGGTCTTCGACAAGTTGGAAAAAGCACTCTTTTAAAAGAGGTTGCCGGAGAAGATCGCCACTACATAACGCTCGACAATACAGCTCAACGGTTAATGGCTAACGAGGATCCTTCCTCATTTTTTGAGCATAACCCGACTCCGGCGATTGTTGACGAAATTCAATTAGCTCCTTCTCTTTTTCGACCTCTGAAAGAAAAGGTGGATGCTCGGGACACAAAAGGCCAGTATTGGCTAAGTGGCTCTCAGCGACTGCATTTGATGAGTCAAGTCTCTGAAGCCCTTCCCGGTCGATTGATCGCGTTTGATCTTTGGCCCTTATCGTTGTACGAGCGTTTGGGTTTAGGGCTTGAGCAAAAGCCTTTTATTCCCGGAAACATTGGGACACTTCCTAAATTGAATCCCACGAAAACCTGGGAACTCATGTTTCAAGGCGCTTGGCCGGAAGTTCTCAAGTTAGATCAGATCGAACGTCAATGGTTTTACGATTCATTAATTGATCTTTATCTTTCAAGGGATATAGCAGCACTCACTGGCGTTGAAAAAACACTCGAATTTCGAAAGTTTTTGAAGGCTCTAGCAGCACGGACAGGTCAAGAACTACGCATTCAGGTCCTTTCCCAAATGTGTGATGTCGGAATGCCAACCATTAAACGTTGGCTCTCGATTGCTGAAGCGTCGGGGCTCATTTATCTTCTTCCGGCATTTAGCGGCAACATCAACAAACAAATTGTCAAAAGTCCCAAAGTGTACTTAGCCGATACCGGCTTAGCGGCAGCACTGCTTGGTATTTCATCCGCTCAAGAAATGCAAAACCATGCCTATAACGGTGCGCTTTTTGAAACGTTTGTCATCACGGAAATTGTGAAAAGCCATTGTCATAACGGGAATAAACCGGATTTCTATTTTTATCGCGACAGCACCGGCATGGAAATTGACCTGCTGATTCATTCGGGAGGTCTTTATTATCCTGTTGAAATTAAAATGAAGAAAACTCCCGACACTCACGATGCAAAGTGGATTCGAGCGTTAGAAAAATTCAATATTGCTCTTGGGACTGCCTCGATTATCGCTTTACCCGACGCCCCCTACAATATTGCGCCCGGCATAACTGTTCAAAGCATTTGGGATATCTAAAGAATAAGCGCCGCTGAGAACTACGTCAGAGTTCAATCAGCGGCGCTCGATTTCAAAAAATACCGGGATGACGTTAGTTTTTTAGAAGTCACCACTTGCGATTCGGCTTAAAGTTTCTTCGATGACACCGTTACTATCATCTTGGATACCGAGCGACGTTAAAGCTTCACCATCTTGCAAAGTCGCTTCAACCCGCTTTTGAAAATCTTCCCGACTTTCATTTTCCGGACCACTTTCTTTTAATTGTTTGATCAATTCATCAGAAGTCAGCAGATGTCTCCTATAACAAAATTTAATCTGTAGACAATGTTGCTAAAAAAGGAAGAAGCCCCGACAATATTCGAGGCTCCTCGCCTCATTACACAGCTTCTTTGACGGGCTCGTCTTTACCGAGCAAAGCGTCCGCTTCTTTGGGTTGCATGACCGGTTGATTGACAGCCTTTTGTAACTTGCTCAAATCCGCTTCCACTTTACGGATATTCAATTCCAACATGTTGTACGGAATTTCAATGCCCTCTTCTTTAAAGCGTCTCAAAATATCGAGATAAATAGCGGTCTTTAATCCGGCAACGCCATTTTTCGGATCCGCAACCCAGAAAGCCAACTTCAAGTTGATGCCCGAGTCGCCCAAACTATCGATGCAAGACCACCCTTTGCGGCCCTTCACGATTCGGCTTCTTTCACGCATGCCTTCTTCAAGCAAAATCTTCAGTGCCTTAGTCACATCGGCATCGTAAGCCACT
This sequence comes from uncultured Sutterella sp., assembly GCA_900546995.1. Taxonomy (GTDB): domain Bacteria; phylum Pseudomonadota; class Gammaproteobacteria; order Burkholderiales; family Burkholderiaceae_F; genus Aphodousia. The sequence continues at coordinate 26,945 of URFF01000015.1, read as the reverse complement.
GAGACATCAATGTACTGAACCGCCGCTTCATCGGTATACGAGTGATTAAGCACGGAACTTGTCACAAACGATTCATTCGGAACGATGTTTTCCAATCCGTCATTACTGCGAACCACAGTAAAACGCGTGTTGATTTCTGTGACCTTGCCCTTAAAGCCACCGACTGTCACCATATCGCCGATTTTCACCGACTTGTCCATCAGGATGATGAAGCCTGAAATGTAGTTGGAGGCAATCTTTTGAAGCCCAAAGCCCAAGCCCACACCGACGGCACCACCGAAGATTGAAAGAATCGCCAAATCAAACCCAACGGCGTTTAGCGCCATGATGATCGCGAGAATAAATAACGCGATGCGTGTCACACGGCTAATCGCGACCCGAAGGTTCGCGGAGAAATTTTCCTGACTCATGATGAGCGCATCAAGAAGGCCCGCTAAGCCGTTTGCAATCCAAAGCGTGATAAAGACCGTGAAGGCCGCGACAATGCACTTCCAAATCGTCACGTCTTTACCAAAGGGTAAGTGCGTGGAATCCAGGAAATCAATCGCCGGTCCCAAAACACCCAAAAATTGCAAAATCACCAAACCCCAGAAAACCACCTTGATGGTTTTAACCAACCCCGGGGTCATCTTTTCTTCACCCACCCACTCGTGCAGGCACTGCATCAAGACGGATAAGCAAGCGACAGCGAAAAGGAAGGTGTAGGCCAAACGGCACAAAATAAGCGTCGAGCGATCAAAGCCCATCGCCGTCATGGCGTAAGCGCCCATCGCCACAAAGCAGCCGGAAATCACGGAAAAAGAGATGCTCGCCACAAGGCCTGCGAAAAAGTGTCTCACCCGAGGCCAGTAAGTGCGATGCAATCGGGAAAAAGACGAGGTCCCCGTTGCCTCTTCAATGGCTTTTTCAGTTTTACGTTCCGCCTCACAAAGCCAAAGCTTAATGAGCATTTTTGCTCGTCGGGCCAAGAAATAGCCCAAAAGGATCGCCAAAAAGACAATCGTTATTTGACCGATGAGATTAGGTAGCGACAACTTTTCCAAAATGATTTCCATGAGCACCTGCATGGAAAATTCATCGGTCGCACGATCGGCCATCGCCGTCCCGGTTTCGGGAACAAAAGACTCCAAATTTAAAGGCATAGTCAAAAAATTTGATTATTAAACACAGAGACACTCGGGTCACTTTGAAAAGCAACCCGAGTGTTACTTAAGGACGTTCTAGAAATTAGAACTGATAGCGGATATTCGCATTAAGCTATGGTTTTGACGTTCTTCGCCACCAACACCCAGACGGTAATTCAAACCGAAGGTGAGATTACCCTTCTGAGCGGACACGCCGACCGAGGTCTTCATCAAAGCGGCATCAAGTACGTCTTGCTCGAACGCAACGCCCGAATTCCAGATCTTGGCTTTCTTGTCACCGAATTGCGGCACCATGGAGACGTCGACCATCGGAGCGACCTTCCAGCCGTTCACTTCCGTCTTACCCTTCACCGTGACGCCTAACGGAGCTTCCACCACATTGATATCGTTTGTCGCCGTGGCGTTAATCGTATCAATGGAGAACCCTAAAGCGAGAATTATTTTGGAAGACAGCGGTCAGTAGACCGACTTTGCGGCGCTCGCCGCTTTCTTAATTGCCCAGTCTTTAGTTTTTCTTTGTGGTCAACTCATACTCCCGGGTGTGTTTCCAGGGTTATATGAGTATCGGGGATTGGATCCTCGAAGCCATGGCACCCCGAGTGGCACGGTTGCTTGACAACCTATTTGTCCCATGCATGTTAAACGCTCGCCGCTGGGCAACCCCGGCCTGACAGGCCGGAGGTTGCAGATTGTAGCGTTTAGTGCCGTGATCAAGTTTTCCTGGAAATGAACGGCGCCTCCCTAAAGGGGCCCTCCATTAAATTCCAGAAAAACTTGACACGTTGATGACATTCCCCGAGAGGCAACGGGCGTTTTGCCTCAAAATTACTGTGACGTTAGTCAATGTTTGAAAAGAATTTGATATAGTGGTTCGGCCGAACCTTGAGCCCTCTCTGGGGTGGCACACTTTCTTCGGAATTTGATGCCGTGCATCCTGTCATTAATTATGGAACAAGGTTCGGTCCAGATGCTAGTGAATGGCCAAGCATTCAATCAATGGCTTGGTGGGACTTATCAGAGGAGCTGCCCACGGCAGCTAGGTAGGTCTAGATCCGGATGTGCGCCTGTCCGAACAACTTTTTAGGACTCGTTTGTTTCACTACTCGACCGATCGACAATCAGATTCTGGCCAAAATTAGATTCCGTGCACGCTTGAAATATCAGACAATGACGTCAAAACAAAAAATTTTGATGTCAGGGTGTTTTTTACTCTTGACAACCCCGGGTTAAATGTGTGCCCCCCGATGCGACCGAGAGATTACCGCCTTTACCAACAATGGCCCGCAAAAGTCCATGAGAAGATAATTCGTTACCGGTTAGTTCAATATTGAGTGAATCATTAACTTTTAAACCGCCTGTTAGATATGCGCTATACCAACTTAATGACAAGTCACTTGTTAATGTCACATTGTCATATTCGTAAGTGACATCTTTGTCGTGCGCATAAAGCTCACTGCCTGTATAGTCTGCGGCAAACACCGGATGAAGGCTTAAAAAAGCAGAGGCGAGCGCCACACTCAAGACGCTGCGTTTGAAAGAGAAAATGTTCATATAGCCCAGCGGCTAATGACGATGCTCAAACAACCGAACATGCCATGCGCCGTCCTTGTGTTGAGTTGATTAAAAATGAATGAAGCGAGGCTTCGCGCTCATTTTATGTGGGCTATGTTGCTGAACTGTAAAGAGAAAATGAAAACACCATCATCAATGAAAGGCAACCATGACAACAATATGATGGCAAGGTGTCATTGTCGTTAACGCAATGAATAGTAAAGCGAAAGCCATGATGAATTACTCCATCATGGCCTTCGGGTAGTAAGTTAAAAGCTTACGCTTTCCGCACTATCTTAGAAGTACTGAACGATGCCAACCCAAGCGTCGACAGATTCGAATTCAGCCTTGCTCGTCTCGCCAGTACGTTCGCCTTCGGTCTTCAAGTAGCCAACACCAGCCTTGATGCGGGTTTGCTTGCTCAACATGTAGGTGTACATGGCACCAACGTTGTAGCCCTTGAATTCGTCCGTAGCGCCCGTGGCGTTATCTTCAGCGTCCGTGTAGGCGGCAGAAACCGTCCATTCACCGCCCAAGGCCGGGAAGTCAGCACCGACAACCAAAGCGTAGCCCTTCAAGTCGTCGTAGCCGGAAACAGAAGAATCGGCCTTAGCCAAGGTACCCGTCACGTTCCCGATGGCATCAGCACCGGTGAAGTATTGACCGGCCAACTTGAAGTCAGCGAAGCCGGCATCATAGTGAGCACCGAGGTTAACCGTGAATTCGTTTTCAGGATCGGTAACCACGTTGGTAGCGGAAACAGAAGCTTCGTTACGATAGGTCACAACCAAGCCGGAACCGAAGTTGCCGTTAGCATACTTCAAACCGATAGCGGCCGGACGGTCGTTACGAGCGCAGTTTTCTTCAACGGAGGTATCCGTACCGAAGGAGTATTCACCGTAGAGGGTGAAGCCACCAAACGTCGGGGAAACGTAAGAAATACGGTTTGCAACACGGGCAGATTCGCTCACCATCAAGCCAACGCCTTGGACAGAGTATCCGCCACCACCGGTACCGCCGGCAACGTAGTTGCTAGCCCAGAAGTTCGTGGAACCACCATCAGACCACATGGCGCCAACACGACCAGCGTAGAAGGAACCGTAGTTGGTCTTTGCATAAATCAAAGATTCACGATCGAAACCGTTAGCGAAGGCAGAACCAGTATCACCGACCAACTTCGTTTCGAGAACGAAGCCAACTTCCAAGTCGTCACTGATCTTTTCAGAGCCCTTGAAGCCCAAACGGTTGGTCGTCGTCACGCCGGCGTCCATACCCCAGCTCGTGTTGTCGACCGTGTCGACGCCATCAAAGTTCGTGGCTTGTTGATCTTGGAAGAGCAAACCCGTACCGATACGACCGTAGATCGTCACGTCTGCTGCAAAAGCGGATGTAGCGAAGGCACCCAAGACAGCAACAGCTGCCAAAGTCTTTTTCATCATGATGAAAATGTCCTTACACAGTTAAAGGAATTTGAGAGACAGGGAAAAGACCCATGGATCTTTTCCCTGAATGACCCCCGACCTAAAGGTACTTAGAAAGATCGGAAATCACGGGAAACATTCTCTCAAATACCCCCCCCGTTTTGTCAAATTTTTATCCAATTATGACAATATGTTGTTTCATTTTTACAACTAAGCGTAATCACTTATTTTTTGATTTTTATATTGATATTCAAACGGTTAATGAATTTATCCAATTTTAAACACGACGATAGGACACTTACATTTCTTTGGTGTCAAAAAGAGCTTTGCAAGGTCAATGAAGAGCAATCAAAGAGAAAAATTTTGATCCTTGAAAATCGCCGATTCCCTGTATTGCCTAGCCTTGCCGTTTAATTGAACTAAGCAAAAGACCTTAGAGGAGGCACTTTCAAAACTTCTCTTGGGAGTACCATGAAATCTTCCAATCCGATGTTGTAAGAGGCCCTCGATGGATTTATTTCTTAATCCCATCATTTTGTCCGTGATCGTGCTTTGCGCATTGTGTCTACTCAAAGTCAACGTCCTTTTTGCCCTCATCTTTGCCGCGCTCACGGCAGGACTCACGGGCGGGCTTGGCATCAGTCAGACCATGACGCTTTTGACTGACGGGTTTTCCGCCAATGCCACGACGGCGCTTTCCTATATTCTTTTAGGAACCTTTGCCGTCGCGATCGCAAAAACGGGCCTCATGCAGATGTTAGTTAGCTGGATTTCCAAACACTTGGGTTCTCGTCGCTTGGTTTTCTGTTTGGTTTTAGCGTTTATCGCCTGCTTATCGCAAAACGTGGTCCCGGTTCACATCGCATTTATTCCGCTTCTGATTCCGCCGCTTTTAAGTCTGATGAACAAAATGCAATTGGACCGACGGGCGGCCGCCTGCGCGTTAAGTTTTGGGCTTGAAGCGCCTTATATCACACTACCCATTGGCTTTGGGCTCATTTTCCAAGGCATTGTGGCCGATAGCATGACCCGAAGCGGTATGCAAACGACAGTATCCGATGTGGCGTCCGTTAACTGGATTTTGGGCGCTTCGATGTTCATCGGACTTTTATTTGCCATCTTTGTTTTGTATCGCAAACCGCGCCAGTACGAAGACCTCACTCAGAGTCCATCTCAAACGAATGAACCCACTGAAACGCGCTTTAACGCCAAACACTGGGCGGCGTTAGCGGCGATTGTGTTGGCGGTGGCAGTGCAGCTTATTTGGCAATCGTTGCCGCTAGCTGCCCTATTCGGACTCATTGTCATGATGGCTGGACGCGCTTTTCGCTTCTATGAGCTTGACGAACATATCGCGAGCGGCATTTCCATGATGGGCTTTATCGCCTTTGTGATGCTCATTGCCGGTGGTTACGCCGCCGTCATTAACGAAACCGGTGCCGTTAACGAGCTCGTTCAAAGCGTGGTGCCCTATTTGATGGCCAATAAAATTCTCGCTGCGACCCTCATTGTGGTCATCGGGTTATTGGTCACCATGGGAATTGGCACCTCTTTTGGAACCGTGCCCATTCTTGCGGTGATCTATGTTCCGCTCTGTAGCGCGGTGGGTTTTTCGCTTCCGGCGACCATCCTTTTGATGTCGGCCGCGGGCGCCTTGGGCGATGCAGGCTCTCCGGCATCCGATACGACACTTGGCCCCACGAGTGGACTTAACGCCGATCATCAGCATGATCATATTTGGGATACATGCGTACCGACTTTTATCGTTTACAACATCCCATTAATGCTTGCCGGTATTATCGGGGCACAGTTCCTTTAATTGAACAGACTCTAAGCGGTCGATTTGGCCTAAAAAATTGACCGCTTTCCCTCTCGATTTAATCCATCCAAAGTGTTGCCATCGGCAGCGCCGTACAACGCTCTCCAAAATTGCGAACCGCCTGTCCGCAATAAAGCACAATACCCCTCAGAGCGGTTTGCGGATTATTCTTCATAAACCACTCAATATGCTTGAAATCATCGGCTGTGACGGTCTCTGAGGCTTTCACTTCGATAAGAATTTGTTCCCCAATATCATTTTCAAGCACAAAATCAATTTCCTGTCTCTGCGATAGGCGAAGATGAAAAATTTTCCAACCACCGCAAGCTCGGACAATCGGCGAGAGCTGATTAAACACCCATGTTTCAACGAGATTACCAATAAAATCCGTCCCGACTTTTCCCGTTCTCATCACCCATGCGTTAAGCGTCCGCAACTCATAATGGCCTAACAGCGCGCTCATGAGTCCCGAGTCGCTAATGTATCGATTGGGCGACTTTGCCAAGCGGACAAGCGTTTTTTTCGACCATGCGGGAACCTCATCAATCAGATACATGGTCTTTAATGCGCCCAAATAGCGGTTAAGCGTCGTGCCTTGAAGATTAACAGCCTTTGACAGTTCGTTAACACTCGTTGTTCGACTGGACTGGCTACTCAACAAAGAGAGAAGTTTTCGTAACGCCTCTGTTTTTTCAAATTGCCCTATCTCTTTGAGATCATGCTCAAGCAAACGATCAATGTAGTTTTCAAACCAAATTTTTCGAGATCGAGAATCCTTTAAACAAATTTCAGGGTAACCCCCTGAGAGCGCCTTCTCCAACACCACGTCTTTTGAGCACTCTTTAATCGAATAAATCAGCTGCCCCCAGTCGGCATCAACCCAACGTTCAATAAGCTTTGCCTTTTCAGTGCCAGCAATTTCAAACGAACCTCACCCAAGCGTCCGGCAAGCGACTCATTAACACCAGGAAGCGCTTGGTAATTTGAAGATCCTGAAATTAAAAACCGACCGGGCATCGGCTCCTCATCAACAATCATTTTCATACCGGCAAAAAGAGCCGGTACTTTTTGCACTTCATCAATGGCTATTCGCTGATATTTTTTCAGATAGGGTCTGAAAAATGCGACTGGGTCCGAGGCTGCGGCTTCTCTGGTGGCTTCGTCATCAAAAGATAAAAACAAATCCCCCGGTCTTAACATCGCTTTCAATAGCGTTGTTTTTCCACACTGTCGCGGGCCACTGACTAACACGATCCGCATCGTCTGCGCAGTCAGCCGAAACTCCTCTTCGACCAAACGATGAAGATAGGACATACTTGCTCCCCAAAAATGTCAAAACAATTCATTTTGTTTTGTCAAAATTATACAAAGTTTTCTGTCAAAATTATGCAGTCAAAGATGTCAAAATTATATAGATAAAGCAAACAATCCCTTTTATATCAATTTGTTATAACAATTGCATCGTCGTCTTAAAAATCCATTTTTTGACACTTTTTGTGTCAAAAATAAGCGAAGAAATCCGACCGACTCCTTCGCCCTTTCAATTGCACTTTTTCTTAATGCGCCGGGTGCAAAAGCGTTTTATCCGAATGCCGCTTTTTGAGATTTTCGATCACCTCACGCATCCCGATGCCCTCTTTCTGCAAGAGAACAAGAAGGTGATACATCAGGTCAGATGTTTCATCAATGGTTTCTTGGCGATTGTGCACGGTTGCGGCGAGAGCCGTTTCAACCGCCTCTTCCCCCACTTTTTGCGCGATCCGTTGAGTGCCCTTGGCAAACAACTTCGCGGTGTAGGATGTTTCAGGCGAGGCCTTTTTTCTTGAAGCGATGATCATTTCCAATTGCGCTAAAAATTCATAGGCGTGCGTCATGTCACCAAAGCAACTTTCTCGTCCCAAGTGGCAAGTGGGGCCTTGGGGATTGGCCAAAATCAGTAACGTATCCCGATCGCAATCGGCCGCAATATCCACTAAATCGAGATAATTTTTTGACGTTTCGCCCTTCACCCAAAGACGGTTTTTAGAGCGTGACCAAAAGGTCACCCGCCCGGTTTCAAGGGTCTTCATCAAGGCTTCCCGATTCATGTAACCCAGCATCAAAACGCGCCCTGAAACAGCGTTTTGCACAACAACTGGCAGCAGGCCCGAGCCTTTTTCAAAGTCCAATTCTTTTTCAGTCAGCATCGCCCACTCCTTTAAAAGGCTTTCGCATCTCAATGCCCTCATTAATTAACCAGTCTTTGAGTTCATCAATCGCAATGAGTCTTTTATGAAAGACCGACGCCGCAAGCGCCCCGTCCACGTTGGCGTTACGAAACGCTTCCAAAAAATGTTCCTTGCAACCCGCACCACCCGAAGCGATCAACGGCACATGACAGACTTCCCGCACGAGTTTGAGCTGACGGATGTCATAACCGTTTCTGACGCCATCTTGATTCATCATGTTAAGAACGATTTCGCCGGCGCCCTTTTCCTGTACTGTTTTAACCCAATCCAATGTCTGCCACTCGGTCACACGGGTTTTGGTTTCATCGCCTGTGTATTGATTCACCCAATAGCGATTGGTTTGACTGTCATACCACGAGTCAATCCCTACCACCACGCACTGAACACCGAATTCTTCCGCTAATCGACTAATCAAATCGGGATTTTCCAAAGCAGGCGAATTCACCGAAATCTTATCCGCACCACGCGCCAAAATATCGGCGGCGTCTTTCACGGAGCGAATGCCGCCTGCCACCGTAAAAGGAATGTCGATGCTTTCGGCAACCGCCTGCACCCAATCTTTGGAGACGGTGCGACCGTCTGACGATGCGGTAATGTCATAAAAGACAAGCTCATCGGCGCCTTCTTCGGCATAACGTTTGGCCAACGGCACAATGTCTCCCACCACTTCATGCCCCCGAAAGCGCACGCCTTTCACCACCACGCCATCTTTCACATCTAGGCACGGAATGATTCGTTTTGCCAACATTGAATTGCCTCCTTTACCGTTAACTGATTCTCCAAAAAAGCTCGCCCGATAATGACTCCGGCAACGCCCGTTTTTCTTAGGGCTTTAAGATCATTCACCGACCCGATGCCGCCCGACGCTTCAATCACCAAGTCGGGATATTTCTCGCAAAGCGTCCGATAAAGCGTAGTGTTGCTGCCACTCAACATCCCGTCTTTGGCGATATCGGTGCAAAGGATGTGTTTGAGTCCTACCGGACGATAAAAATCAATGAGCGCCTCGACGGTTTGATTCGTGCTTTTTTGCCAACCGTGCGTTGCGACAAAGGCTTCCCCCTTTTCATCCACGTGACAGTCCAACGCGAGCGTCAAACGATTGGCCCCAAAAATTTGCAACCAGCGATAAACCGTCTCAGGTGCATGAACCGAGAGCGACCCCACCACCACTCGATCCACTCCCGCATCCAATAACACTCTGACATCGTTTTCCAAGCGAATACCGCCTCCGGTTTGAACAGGAACGGTCAAAGACTTGACCAATTGGGCGATGTACGCTGTCTGGCGCTTTTGGGGATCCTTGGCCCCCTCCAAATCCACAATATGAAGTCGATGGGCACCGGCTTTTTCATAGCCTTTGAGCGTCTCAAGAGCGTCAACCGCATAAAGCGTTTCTTTCGCATAGTCCCCTTGCTTTAGCCGCACGACCTTTCCTGCGATTAAATCCACCGACGGGATAATCCCTTCACCCTTTTTCATCACGTGCGCTCCAAAAAATTCGCTAACAGTCGGGCGCCGGCCGCCCCACTTCGCTCGGGGTGAAATTGCACGCCCCAAAAGTTTTCGTGTCTGACCACTGCGCTAAACGTCTCCCCATAAGTGCTCGCGGCAATCGTGACGATCGAAATAGGAAACGCAAAGCTATGCACAAAGTAAAAGTATTCACCCTCGCCGCCATCCAATCCCCAAAATAGTGGATCGGAGCAAGTCACTTTCACCCGATTCCATCCCATGTGCGGTAGCGGCAGCGTTCCGGTTTTCAATTGCCTCACCGAAGCGTCAATGACGCCTAACATCGACACACCCCCGGTTTCTTCGCTTTTTTGCCCCAAAAGTTGCATACCTAAACAAATGCCTAGCACCGGACAGGTTGCCTCCCTAATCACCTCAAGAAGCCCACGCGCCGTCAATGCCCGCATCGCAGCCTTCGCGGTACCCACACCCGGCACCAAAAGTCGGGTGGCGTCTTTTGCCACGCGAGCGTCCGAAGTCACCACAGGCTCCACCCCCAAGCGACAAACGGCAGCCCTTAATGACGTGAGGTTGCAGCAACCGGTATCCAAAATCACCACTTTTTGCATCAAAGCACTCCTTTGGAGGATGGCAATACCTCGCTTTCAACACGGATAGCCTGGCGCAGTGCCCGGGCAAACGCCTTAAAGAGGCTCTCAGCCCGATGGTGATCGTTTTCCCCCTGCGCTCTCAAATGCAGCGTGCAGCCCAAACTCATCGCGAGCGATTGGAAAAAGTGCTCAATCATGTCGGTGGAGAGATCACCCACCTTTTGGTACTTAAACTGGGCGTTGTAGATTAAAAAGGGGCGGGAGGAGAGATCCAACGCACAACGCGCCAAACACTCATCCATCGGAAGCATGAAACCAAAGCGGGCAATGCCTCGCTTATCACCCAAGGCGATTTTCAACGCTTCGCCTAACGCGAGCCCCACGTCTTCGACCGTATGATGATCGTCGATATAAAGATCCCCATGAGCGATCACCTTTAAAGAAATGCCCCCGTGCGTGGCGATTTGACTGAGCATGTGGTCAAAAAAGCCGATTCCGGTGGAAATATCCACCTCGCCTTCCCGATCCAAATTCACGTCCACCGTCACACTCGTTTCCCGCGTTTTGCGTTCCACATGGGCCTTTCGGATGGGGTTTCGAATCGCTAAAAGACTTTCGGCGATCGCTGACCAACCTTGATGTTCTCGGTCATAGCGAAAGGCTCTCAATCCCATATTGGTCGCTAACTCCACATCACTATCCCGATCACCGATCACAAAAGAAAGCTCAGGATTCAAAACACCTGCTGCCAGGTAACTTTTCACAAGACCCGTTTTGGGCTTTCGACACTCACAGTGATCATCAGGCCGATGCGGGCAAATCAAGACCTCATCAAAACAAATCCCCTGAGAAGCCAAAATCTGCAGTAAAAGCTTTTGCGGTCCCTCAAAAGCTTTCATTGGGAAAGATTCCGTCCCCAACCCATCTTGATTGGAGACCATCACAAAGCGCCATCCGGCTTTTTTAAGTGTTAATAGCGCCGGGATACAATCAGGTTCCAACTGAAATTTTTCAAAGCGATCGACTTGTTCATCATCGGGCTCGGCAATCAACGTCCCATCTCGATCGATAAATAAAACGGCTTGCTCTGTCATCGGATTTTCTCCCTTAAAATTGCTCCCAGCGCATTCACCACGATGTCGCACTCAGCACGTGTGCCCACCGAAATACGTAGCGTGTTGTCTTTTCCGGGATTTCGCACCGCAATCCCCTTTTGCCAAAGCGCTTCATAGACTTCTGAGGCATTCTCTAACGCAATCAACACAAAGTTGGTTCGTGTTTCATAGACCCGAATGAGTCCCGGTAACTTGCGTAGTGCTTCCACCAAATAAACGCGATTGCTCTCAATTTCCTTCACCCGCTCTTTCATTCGCTTGATCCCTTTTTCGGTCAGAGCCTCTTCGGCAATCCGAGCAACGGGTTCCGGGACCGGATAGGGCGCAATTACCTTCTTTAAGCAAGCGATCACGGAGGAATCGGCAAGCACCACGCCGCAACGAAGCCCCGCCAACGCAAACGCTTTCGATAACGTGCGGATAATGACTAAGTTGGGATATTGACTCATTAAAGGCGCCGCACTATTGGTCGGAGAAAATTCAATGTACGCTTCATCCACAGCCAATAACACATCACTTGGCATAGCTTTCAAAATCGCCTCGATCGTCTCAAGCCCATAGACCTCACCCGTGGGGTTATTGGGATTGCAGAAAAAGGCAAGTTTCACCGACTGCGTTTGGGATTTGTCTGTAAGCCTTCGGATAAACGCCTCGATATCCACGTCACCCAAAGCGGTTGGCGGCACACTCTCAGCCGACACCCCGCACGTTTGGCTACTGATCGCATACATGCTGTAAGTGGGTTTCGCGTATAGCACACGATCTTTTCCTGGCACACAAAACGTCCGAATAAGAAGTTCAATCGCTTCATCGGCGCCACGCGTCACCAAAACCGATTTGGAAGTAACACCCGCGTAAGCCGCGTAGCGCTCGCAAAAAAGGCGGGGCTGCACCTCGGGATAGCGGTTTAGACTCTCAAAGCGCATAGTGCACACGGTCGCTTCCGGGTATTCGTTGGTATTAAGCCAAACAGTATTTTCCTTTGCCCCATCGCATGGCGACTCATAAGGCACAAGAGTCTGTAAAAATGAAGGCATCAAACACTTGAAGTCCATTATTTCACTCCCTCTTTTCGAAGTGCTTGCAGGCGAATCGAAGCCGCTCGTTGGTGAGCATCGAGTTTTTCAGCCAACGCGAGTTTTTCAATGGCCGGTCCCAATAGACGCAGCCCATCAGGCGTTACCTCTTGAATGGTCATCCGACGCTCAAAATCGGCCAATCCCAGACTGGAGTAGGTTTTCGCATAGCCGTAAGTGGGCAACACGTGATTGGTGCCCGAAGCGTAGTCGCCCGCACTTTCGGTGGACCAGTCGCCCAAGAAAACGGAACCCGCGTTACGAACGCTTTTAACCAAGGTGCGAGCGTCTCTGACTTCCAAAATCAAGTGTTCCGGTGCATAGCGGTTGGCAATCGCCACACAATCGGCCAAATCCTTTGCGACGATAATGCGACTCATCGAAAGCGCCTGCTCGGCAATGGCTTTACGCGGCAAAGTCCCTAACTGACTATTCACTTCTAAAGCGACCTTTTGCGCAAACGCTAGATCCGGTGTCACTAAAACCACTTGTGAATCACGGCCGTGCTCGGCTTGCGAAAGTAAATCAGCAGCGACAAACGCGGGGGTTGCCCCATCATCGGCAATCACGAGCACTTCTGAGGGTCCTGCCGGCATATCAATGGCCGCCCCATCGGCGCATTCACTCACGAGGCGCTTCGCTTGCGTGACAAAGGCGTTGCCAGGCCCGAAAATTTTCATCACTTTCGGTACCGTTTGGGTACCAAAAGCCATAGCGGCAATGGCTTGAGCGCCACCTGACTGATAAACGTCGGTCACCCCACAAAGCTTGGCGGCGTACAAAATTTCATCAGCGATCGTTGGAGGCGACATCAAAATAATTTGACGACAACCGACGATTTTGGCGGGTACCGCGAGCATCATGACTGTGGAAAAAAGAGGCGCCGTACCGCCTGGCACATAAAGCCCCACCGAGTCAATCGGGTGCGTGACTTGCGTGCAGGTCACACCCTGCATCGTTTGCACCGTCACGGGCAAAATCGCCTGAGCGCTATGAAACGCCCGGATATTTTCAACCGCCAACCGCATCGCCGACTTAATTTCATCACTTAAACGACTTTCGGCCGCGTCAATGGCTTCTTGCGGGACTCGGATGGTGGTAAGTTTCGTACGATCAAATTTCGCCGCATAATCACAAAGCGCCGCATCGCCCCTTTCACGAACATCCTTCACAATGGCTTCGACCGTGCGGGCGATCTCCTCTCCTGCGAGCACTGCCGGGCGCATCAAAAGCTTTTCCTGCTCTTTTTCACTCAATGCAGACCAAATCACCGGTGTCAACACACTCATTTTCCCTCTCCCTATTTCAACATCTTTTCAATCGGTAAAACCAAAATGGAGCTCGCACCAAGCGCCTTTAACTTTTCCATCGTTTCCCAGAAAAGCGTTTCACGGCTCACCATATGCATGACAATCTTGGAGTCGTCATCGGCCATGGGCAGTAGCGTCGGGTGCTCCGCCCCAGGCAACAGTTTCACCACCTCGTCGATTTTGTCTTTAGGGGCATGAAGCATGATGTACTTTGACCCACGGGCCATCAAAATGCCGTCAATACGGGTTAGTAGCATGTCAATGAGCGCTCGCTTTTCGCGATCAAAATCACCGACTCGTTCAATTAAGCAGGCTTTGGACTCAAACACCACCTCCGCTTCTTTCAACCCGTTGGCTTCCAGTGTTGCGCCGGTTGAGACTTGATCACAAATCGCATCAGCTAACCCCGCTCGAGGCGCAATTTCCACCGACCCGGTTAAAAGGCAGGGTTTTAACTGCACGTTCCTTTCCCGCATCCAGCGCATCAGAAGCTGAGGAAATGAAGTCGCCACCCGTTTTCCTTCCAAGTCCTGCGGTCCTTGCCAAGTCCAGTCTTGGGCAATTGCGATTGAGAGGCGACACTCACCGAAATCGAGCCGCCGACACACTCTGTAGGAGGCATTTAATCCTTGTGCGGCTCGGCTGAGTTTCGTCTCTTCCAACACCCCTTCCCCCACAATGCCCAAGTCCACTGTACCGTCCATGACTAGGCCCGGGATGTCATCGTCTCGAACCAGAAGCACTTCAACGGGAAAGTTTTCCGCAAGCGCTATGAGGCGCTGCGAACGTACGCGCACCTTTAACCCCGCTTTTTGCAAAAGATCAAAGGAATCGTCGGATAATCGACCGGACTTTTGCAGTGCGATCCGTAACCGATTAATTGTTTCAGCCATTTTTTCTTCCTTTCTAAAAATCCGCTTTTGCTTGTCCGAAAGAATGGCTTTAAAGAGAAAAGCCCCCGAAAAGATGCTTTTCGGAGGCTTTATTGATAGGGTTCTTTATGAGTTGCCGCCGAAAGCTCTTTTCGTCTTCCGGCGCACACCACCCATCCGCCAGAGACTACTCAAGCGAATGGTGTTGATGGCAAAAGGCAACAAATAAAACACTCATGATAAAAAGTCTTAATCCAACAATGGGATGTCTTTCATTATGTCACGCTGAACTCAGCCTGCCTACACAAAAGAAACTAGAAAAGGCAAATTTTTTCTCCGAGTCACCGTTAAGTGAGAACGAAATCAGGAGAAGTGGGAACGATTTTGCGATAAGTGGGAACGAAGTGGGAACGGTTCCCACTTCGTTCCCACTTCAGTCACCAAGTCTTCAAACAAACTATTTAACATTCAGTCGAGTAAATAAACGATTTGCCCCAACTATGTCTGAGAAACCAAGCCCGTTATAATGTTGAAAAACATTTTTGGGGCGACTTATGACCTTTATTGAAAAACTTCAAAACCGTTGGAATGAAAGTCAATCATTGCTTTGTGTGGGACTTGATCCGGACGTGAACCGTTTCCCGGCCCACTTAAAAGATCAACCCGACCGTATTTACGCATTTTGCACGGCCATTGTTGATGCGACGGCACCTTTTGCCTGTGCTTTTAAACCTCAGATTGCTTACTTTGCTTCCTGCGGAGCTGAAGACGAGCTTCAGGCCATTATCGCTTACATTCATCAAAACCATCCGAGCATTCCAGTGGTTTTAGACTCCAAACGAGGTGACATTGGTTCAACGGCCAAACACTACGCTCGCGAAGCCTACGAGCGATACGGCGCCGATGCCGTCACCTTATCGCCTTACATGGGCTTTGACTCGGTCGAACCTTACCTTGAGTATGAAGATCGCGGTGCGATTTTACTTTGCCGCACCTCCAACCCGGGCGGCAATGACATTCAAATGCTCATGGCTGGCGACAAGCCGATTTATCAACACGTCGCAGCCTTAGCAAGCGGCCCCTGGAATAAAAACGGTCAGTTAGGTTTAGTGGTCGGTGCAACCTACCCACATGAAATCAGCGAAGTCCGCAAAATCGTAGGCGATATGCCGCTTTTGGTTCCCGGTGTCGGTGCGCAAGGCGGTGATGTCCACGCTTGCGTGAATGCCGGTATCACGGCTAACGGCACCGGGATGATGATTAATTCAAGCCGCGCCATTCTCTATGCTTCTCAGAAAGAAGACTTCACTGAAGCGGCTGCTCGTGTCGCTAAAGAAACGATGACAAAAATCAATCAGGCTCGCGGTCTCTAAAAAACGGTTTAAATGGAGGTGTTGCCAAAGTCCATATTGGCTTTCAGCGCCTCCTTAAAACTTGATCTTTTGCCTTTTCGTAGGCTTCTGATAGAACATAGCGCCGCAAACCTCTGACTTCATTCGAGGGAGCTTCAACGTTCTCTTTTTCCGACGGCAAGAACGAGGACAACAATACGACAGTCATCGACCTGGCAGACTAGCCGATAACCCAAAGAACGAAGTCTAATCTTGTAGCAATTCGGCAAACCTGACAAACGGTTTGACTCGATTTTTTGCTCATTTAAAATCGCTTCCAGTTTCTTCTTGAAGATCGATTTGACCGTGTTATCTAATTTGGACCACTCTTTCAAGACTGTCGGCTTGAACTCAAGCTAATAAGGCATTAAAGATCCTCTAGTTTCACAGGAATCGAACCGGGTTCGGTTAAGCGTTCAAGAGTCAATCTAATCAGTTCACGATCTTCTTCGCTCAATAACTCTCTTTTGACAGGAATTTTTCCTGTTTCCGCTACATACTCCAAAACACTTTGACAAAGTTCGGAAACACTCATTCCATTGGCTTCCAGAATGGGCTTCACGGAATTCTTCACTTCTAGGGGGATACGAAAAGAAATCGTTGCGCTAGACATAGACAATCTCGTTTGCAATACAATTGCAATACGATCATAACACACCTCGATTGTTTTCCACTCAGTGGTCAAAGTTTAACGCTCATTTTTTGCCATTCCAATTTCAGTTTTACTCAATCGATTGAGTAAAACTACTCAGTCTATTGAGTAATTTAAAATGCAAGGTTTAAAAGAGTTGAGTTAAAAGCAATCCAGAAAAATAACGTTTTTCAATGAGAAATTGAGAGCAACAGGCAAGAATTTGACGGCATTCGGTGATCCGATCGGGCAATCTTTCGCTAAATTTTGATTCGAAGAAAAGTATTTAAATGCTCACTATGCTGAGCTCATCTGTACGAAATATGTTTGTGAGGAATATGATGTCGGAAGAAAAATTAAGTCCTTTTGCCCGTGGTCCGAAAAATGATGCGTATGCTAAATATTTTGTCGGTCAGAGTTATCTCAACATGCTCTCGCTCAAAGGCGTTGCCGTCGGTAACGTCACCTTTGAACCGGGCTGCCGCAACAACTGGCACATTCACCACAAGGGTGGCCAAATTCTTTTAGTCACGGGCGGTCGCGGTTACTACCAGGAATGGGGCAAACCCGCTCTGGAACTGAAAGTGGGCGACGTCGTCAACATCCCACCGGAAGTCAAGCATTGGCACGGTGCCGCCAAAGATGCCTGGTTCTGTCACTTAGCGATTGAAGTGCCCGCCGAAGGTGCGTCAAACGAGTGGCTTGAAGCGGTAAGCGACGAGGACTATAACAAACTCAAATAGCAGTTAACGGAGTTTCTACAGCCATGAAACCTTATGTAATTTCTCACATGATGATGTCGGTTGATGGTCGCATCGACTGCGCCATGACCGAACTCATTGAAGACAGTCAAGTCTATTACGATGCGATGGAAACGCTCAACTGCCCGACTCAAATGGTGGGCCGTACGACCGCCGAGATGCACTACGCATTACCTGACCCCTTTGTAGCTGAGGATGACACTCCGGTCGGTCGCGCCAATTGGTATGCGGCCGGTGACGATCACGACTTCTCCATCGTGGTGGATTCTCACGGAAAGTTGCAATACCCGACCAATCGCATTGACGGGCGCCCCATCTTAGTGATGACGAGCCGCTCTTGCCCGATGGCCTATCTTGATTACCTAATCAAAAAAGGCATTTCCTGGATTGCCGAAGGCGAAAACACGGTGGATCTAACCCGAGCTCTCAGTATTTTGCGTGAACAATTCGGCGTGCAACGCGTTGTCCTTGCCGGTGGCGGTCACCTTAACGGCGCCATGGTTGAAGCCAGTCTTGTCGATGAAGTGAGCATCATGATGAGTGCGGCCATTGACGGTCGGGCTGGAATGGCAGCCGTTTATGACGGTATCCGTGCTGATGCGAAACCCTTCCTCTTGGACCTCAAAGACGTTCAAAAGGTCGGTCGGGGTACGATTTGGGCCCGTTATACCATGCAAAAATAGCAGACCAATTCAAAACGAAAAGGAGCTCTTCGATTGTGAGGAGCTCTTTTTTTGGCATTTAAAGGTCAAACACCGAATGGGCGATGACATCCTTTTCGATATACTGAGGTTTATCGGTCAAACAAATTAAGGCCCCTGGTCCTCTTTCAAACGATCCGCCTTTAATGTTTCGAAACGCTTTGACCATAGAACTTTCCGGATGCGCCGTCGTCTTATAAAGAGCACTTTATAAAATTTATGAAACGACCACATACTATCTCTGTTCACTCCTTGAAGCTTATATTATCCGTTGTAATAACATACATTGCTCAAACAAAGCTTCTTGTTTGTATAACATAATATACAAACTGCCAAATATTGAATAGCTTGACCATTATGATTAACAAGGTCATAGAAAGACCTTATTAACAAATGCTCTGCAAACCCCCGGCATTAATGCTGGGAATGTAAGCAAGGAACACCAATGTTAATCGAATGCTGCAGTGCGCTTTGTTCTTCAATATATCGTTTGCTGATCACCTGATTTCCATGATATTGGGCAGGGCAAACAGATCTACTTCACGTCCGATTCTTGAACTGCTTCGCTGTCCTCCGGCAGCTTGGAAACCAGCACCTTATCAATGCGCCTGCCGTCCATATCCACCACTTCAAAGCGCCATCCCTGCCAGGTCACCACATCACCGGTTTTCGGCAAGTGGCCGGTCATCCAGATGATCATCCCAGCCAATGTGTTATAGCGCCCTGCTTCTTCCTGAGGCAGATTCTTTAATTCCAAATGATCTTTAAGCTCGGGCGAAGGCATCATGCCGTCTAAAAGCCACGAGCCGTCATCACGCTCGACAGCCCAAGCTTCCTCACCGGGTTCGGGTTTAAATTCCCCGGCAATGGCTTCCAAAACGTCACGAGGGCTCACCAACCCCTGCACGGTGCCGTATTCATCCACTACGATTGCCACCGGGACGTCGTTGGTACGGAAGTTTTCCAAAAGTTCCAAACCGCTCAAAGACTCCGGCACATAAAGTACTGAGGCCATTTTGCTCGTGAAATCCACGTGCCCGTTTTCAACGATTTGCTGCAACAAGTAACGCGTCGAGCAAAAGCCTTTGATATCGTCTAAAGAGCCGTCCGCGATCGGTAAGCGCGAGTGCCTAGAATTCAAAAGCTTTGCGACATTGGCTCGGGTCTCTTCTTGCAAGTCGATCCACTCCACTTCGCTTCTCGGCGTCATCAAGGAGGCGACCGTCCGATCGTCTAGCCGGAAAACATTTCGAACCATGTCACGTTCTTGTTCTTCAATGGCACCTGTTTCACTGCCTTCGTCGATGATGGCATGAATTTCTTCTTCGGTCACGCCCTGTTCCTCATCGCCCTTTTTGCCGAAAAGTTTCAAAAGCAAATCCGTTGACACAGAGAGCAGTTTCACAAAGGGCGCCATTAAAACGGCTAAGAAATTAATGGGGGGCGCAATGCGGCAAGCCACGCCTTCCGGGTTCATCTGCCCGAGGCGCTTTGGCACCAATTCGCCTAACACAATGGAGAAATAGGTCACCAACACCACCACAAGTAAAAGCCCTGCAAAACGCGCCGTTTCCATCGGGATATCAAATTCGGCGTTTAACCACGCAGCCACCGGTGTGGCGAGCGCCGCTTCGCCCACAATACCCGAGAGAATACCAATGGATGTAATCCCCACTTGAATGGCTGATAGCGCCCGAGTGGGTTCTTCATTGAGCCGCATCGCGACTTTCGCACCGCGATTGCCTTCATCAATTCTTACCTGCAATCGGGGTTTACGGCTAGTCACCAGAGCGATTTCGCTCATTGCGAAAACGCCATTTAATAAAATCAATGCCAAAAGACACAAAACATTAAACCAATTGTCCATATCAGAACTCAATCATTGGATAACAAACGAATCAAACCGTCAATGGCCTCACGGATGGTTTGCGCCCGCACGGCCTCGCGATCGCCTTTAAACTGAAAGCGACTCACTAAAGGCTTTTGTCCTTTTTTTCCCCAACCGATATAAACGGTGCCCACGGGCTTTCCGGGCACGGCGCCTCCTGGGCCCGCAATACCGGTCACCGCAACCGCGAGTGTCGCCAAAGACCGATCAAGCGCCCCATTCACCATTTCTTGGGCGGTTTCGGTGCTTACCGCACCGTGCGCCGCGAGTGTTTTTTCGCTCACGCCTAAAAGCGCCACCTTTGACGCATTGGAATAGGTCACAAAGGCTCGGTCAAACCACTCGCTAGAACCCGCAATCGTTGTGAGCGTGAAAGCAATGCCGCCTGCGGTGCAGGATTCTGCGGTTGCAATGACCGCTTTTTTCTTGATGGCGAGTTTGGCCAAAGAAGCCACACGTTCCATCGTTAAATCGTCTACCGGTTGCATGACTATTCTCCTAACCGATGACGTACTGCAAAGCAAGTAAGACTAACCAGGCGTAACCTGCCGCAATCGCATCATCGAACATAATGCCAAAACCGTTTTTCATTTTTTTATCGAAATAGTCCGCGGGCGGGCATTTCACGATATCGAAAAAGCGAAAAGCAACAAAGGCGGCGATTTGCCAGGCAAGGGTCGCGGGCGTTAATGCCAACACCAACCAAATGGCAAACACCTCATCGATCACGATACTACCGTGATCGGGCACGCCCAAATCATCTGAGGTTTTCCCGCAAGCCCAAGCACCTAAAAAAAACGTGGCGGCAATAATCACCAACCATGCTTCAAGCGGCACGTAGGGCTGCAAGAGAACAAACACAATCCAGCCTGCGAGCGTCCCCCAGGTACCGGGAGCGGGTCGAATAAGCCCCGCGCCAAAAAACGTTGCCCAAATGTGCGCAACCGAACCAAATGCGAAGGGCAGGCTCATACGAACTTTATTGACCGGATTATCCGATTGATACTTTTCAAACATCCTGTTTTCTTTTACTCATTGCGAAAATGATCAAAACCGCTCCATGTTCCGGTAACCGTCTTACCGTCGGCGTTGATCAAATGTAAACCAATTTCTTTTTTGATGTGACCGATTCTTGAAAGCGTTAACCCCGCTTGGTCACCAAAGGCGGCGATTACACTTCTCGCACTTTTCGGCGCGGTAAAAATCAATTCATAGTCATCGCCCCCGGCAAGCTGCGCGTAGCGCTGCTTGTCTAGCGAAAACCTTGCAAGCGAGGCGCTAACCGCAATCGCATCCACATTGAGTTCAGCGCCCAGCCCCGAGCGGCTCAAAATATGCCCCAAATCCTGAAGTAGACCATCGGAAATGTCCGCTGCGGCCGAGGCAATCGGCTCTAAAAATTCGCCCAAGGCCACACGAGGCGTGGGCTTATCCATCCGTAAGGCTAAATAAGGATCACAAAGTCCTTCCCAAGCACCCGTTCGTAGCATCAAGGCGGCGTAAGCATCACCCGGCGTGCCGCTTACCCAAATATCGTCACCCTCCTTGGCGCCTGCTCGGGTCAGTCCTTGGCGCACTTCGCCCATTGCGGTAATTGTGATGGATGCAGCAGCCGACGAGCCATTGACCATCACCGTTTTGGTCGTATCCCCGCCTAGAAGGGGGCAGGCAAATTGTGTTGCCGCTTCCTTTAAACCGGTGCTAAAGCGACCAAGCCACGCCGTATCGGCTGAAGGTAGCGATAGTGCAAGGAAAAAAGCGCGAGGGGCGGCACCGGCAGCAGCCAAATCAGAGAGATTGACCGCAAGCGCTTTATAGCCAACGGTCAAGGGATCGGCGTCAGGAAGATAATGCGTTCCGATCGCCGTGGTGTCGGTGGTGATAGCGACGCGTGTTGCGCCAATATCGATTAACGCACAGTCATCGCCGATTCCCTGGCTAGGCCACCTTGACGGCAGCCCCCAGGAAAAATACCGATTGATGATGTCAAATTCGGACGGGCGTGGGCCCATAGGCTTATTTTTTAGCCCCCACTTCGGTGGCGCGAACTTCAGCGGCCACCTTATCGAGCACACCGTTCACATAACGGAATCCTTCGGTACCGCCAAATTGCTTGGCTAATTCCACGGCTTCGTTAATGACGACACGGTAGGGAATTTCCAAATGAAACTTCAGTTCGTAGCTAGCGAGCATCAACACGGAGCGTTCCACTAACGACAGACGCGACACATCGCGATCGACGTGGGCGCTATAGAGCGCCTCCAGTTCCGCGGCATGATCGATCACACCGGTGAGCAATTCATTGAAGTGGGATTTATCGCACCGATTAAAATCGGCCGGATCAATCAAAGCACCCGAAATCGGACCACCGTCATCGGTCAAAATGCTCAAAAGCGTGTTATTGATCGTCTTGGCGTCAGCGCCGTTCACCAACCATTCATAAACCCCTAAAAGGGCAAATTCGCGCGAAAGCGAACGGGCACCGCGGCTCGGACGATGAGGACGGTTTTCAGCCATGATTACTCATCCTCCATCTCGAACATGAATTCCTTGCGAAGGTTGGCCATTTCAACCGCGACACGCGCCGCGTCGGTTCCCTTTTGAACCAAGCGGGCCTTGGTTTGTTCGTCGTTTTCCGTGGTCAAAACGGCGTTGGCAATCGGAATATCGAAGTCCAAAGACACTTGCATGATGCCCGAAGCCGATTCGTTGGAGACGATTTCAAAGTGATAGGTCTCACCGCGAATCACCGCGCCGATCGCGATCAATGCGTCATACTCTTCGGTTGATGCGAGTTGCTGCAAAGCGTACGGAATTTCCAAAGCGCCCGGCACGCGCATGAGCGTCACATCTTCTTCCACAACGCCTAAACGCTTTAATTCTTCAAGGCAAGCAGCCAATAAGCCTTCCCCGGCATATTCATTAAAACGCGATTGCACAATGCCGATTCGAAGTGCACGGCCATCTAAAGAGTTCTCAATAATGTCCATGGACATCTGTGTTTGTCTCCGAAAAAACGGGTTCCAATAAAATGGGCATATTGTACCGTGTTTTGACTTGGCAAAACACGGCGAAAGTAAGATTTTTCAAGAAGATGCGCTCTCGCCACGTCCTTTAGCGAATACCTCTTCGGTAAGAAAGCGGCATCTCGACATCGGCCTTTAAATCCAACGCCGCTTGCCAACCCCAGTGGGGATTTTTAAGCATCTCGCGACCGACATCGATCATATCGGCCGTCCCGTCAGCCAAACAGGTTTCCGCTTGCAGCGCGTTTTTAATCAAACCGACCGCAAACGTGGGTAACCCCGTTTCCTCTCGAACGGCACGAGCAAAGGGCAATTGATAGCCGTAGGTTAACGTGATTTTCTGATCTTCAGATAAGCCCCCCGTGGACACATTCACAAAGTCGCAGCCAAGCGTCTTCAACACATTGAGAAAACGAATGGTCTCTTGAAGATTCCAACCGCCTTCAACCCAGTCGGTTGCCGAGACTCGGATGCCGACCGTAAGCTCCGGCACCGCCTTTTTCACCGCTTCAAAAACGGCCACCGGGAAGCGGATCCGGTTTTCAAAACTGCCACCATAGGCGTCTGTGCGGTGGTTACTCAAAGGAGACAGGAACTGATGCAACAAATAGCCGTGAGCGGCATGAATTTGAATGGCGTCAACGCCAGCCATTTTCGCGCGGCGCGCGGCATTGGCAAAAGCCTGCACCATGGCATCAATGCCCGCTTCAGTCATGGCTTCGGGCTTCGGATAGTCCGCCGAATAGGCTTGAGCCGACGGTCCGATCACCGTCCAACCGCCCTCGGCTTCCGTTAAGAAGCCCCCTTTCCAGCGCTTTTCATCGCCTTTGCGACCGGCGTGATTAAGTTGCACCATGACTTTGACATCGGGGTCAGCGACCCGCATAAAGCGAACCACTTCAGCAAATTCCGGCACCTGGGCGTCTTCCCAAAGACCCAGGCACCCTTCGGAAATCCGACCGTTGGGCGTCACAGCCGTTGCTTCAATGCAGACAACGGCCGCGCCGGACGAAGCCATTTTTCCGTAGTGCAACTTGTGCCAATCGTTAGCCAGCCCGTCGGTGGCTTGATACATACACATCGGCGGCACACTGATACGGTTTTTAAGCATCATTTTGCCGATCTGAATCGGTTCAAATAAAAGCGTCTCCATGGCCATTGCTCCTTAAAATAAACGCCGAAAGCTTCCGATTAGAATAACCCGTCGTTATCTTTGACGCTCATCATTCGCTCAACGTAGCGCGCGATCGTATCGACTTCAAGGTTCACCCAATCCTGAGGCTTTAAGTGCTTGAGCGTGGTCACTTCCACCGTGTGCGGAATGAGATTAATCGAAATGCGGGTGCCTGCCGGCGTATCTTGCACGTCGTTAATGGTCAGCGACACACCGTTTACCGTCACCGAGCCCTTGTAGGCCAAGTAGCAGCTTAGCTTCATCGGCGCGCGCACAACCAAGTGCCAACTTTCCGCAATCGGTTCCATCACTTCGACTTGACCCACGCCATCAACGTGCCCAAGCACCATATGGCCATCCAAGCGATCGCCCACGCGAAGCGCTTTTTCCAAATTCACTTCACCCCAGGTATCAAGCCCCGTGGTTTTCGATAAGGTTTCTGCAGAGACTTCCACCTGGAAAGCGTCGCCTTCGATTTTCACGACCGTGAGGCACGTCCCATTAACCGCGATCGAGTCGCCCACGCGAACGGAATCGAGCCCAAAGGTCGGCGCATCAATCGTCAAACGCACGCCATCGCCCAAAGTTTCAGGTTCACGCACCTTGCCAATGGCTTGAACAATACCGGTAAACATCGTTTTATTTTCCTTTCTTTCTCAAAATTAGACGCACATCGGGCCTTAAGACCTTCGCCTCGGCAATTTCCCAAGGACTCGGCACCGTTAAATCGTCGCCCACCGCAAAGGGGAAAGCCGAACGGCCTTCACCTAAGATTTTTGGCGAAATATAGCAAAGGATTTCATCGACCAAATCGGCTTTGAGTAACGCCGCGTTAAGCCCGGCGCCCGCCTCTACGTGCACTTCGTTAATTTCCCGATGCGCAAGCTCTTTTAAGAGCGAACGCAAATCCACTTGGCCATTGTCGCCCGCAAACACCACCACTTCATGACCCATTCGAGTCAATGCGCGGGCTTTTTCCGCATCAGCGTGCGTACAAGCGATGAGCACTTTCTCCCCTTGAAAAAGCGCTAACGAGGAATCGGCCCGAAGCCTCGAGTCACACAGCACGCGCAAGGGTTGTCTTGCGCTAAGAATGCCATCCGGGCGCGCGGTTAATGTCGGATTATCGGCAAGCACCGTGCCGATGCCCGTTAAAATGGCGCCCGCCTCACTTCGATAGTGATGCCCGTCGTTGCGTGCGGATTCTGACGTAATCCACTGACTTCGCCCATCAGGCAAGGCGGTAAAGCCATCCAAACTCATCGCGACTTTCATCCGCACCCAAGGACGATGCTCACTCATACGGGTCATGAAGCCCGCGTTCATAAGCCACGCTTCGTTTTGCAAAAGGCCCACCTCCACTTCAATGCCCGCTTCTTTTAATAACCGGATCCCCCGGCCGGATACCAAGGGATTGGGATCGGTGCTGGCAACGACCACCCGCGCCACTTTCTCGGCAATTAACCGTAAAGCGCAAGGCGGCGTGTGACCAAAGTGCGAACAGGGCTCAAGCGTCACATAGACCGTGGCCCCTTCAACGGAAAAACCTCGGCGATTGGCGTCTTTAATGGCTTGAATTTCCGCGTGATCACTTCCCACGGGCTGCGTGAACCCTTCGCCAAGCACCTTTCCGTCTTTAACGATCACACAGCCCACTGCCGGGTTGGGCGCACTGATTGGGCGAGCTTGACGCGCAAGCTCAAGCGCCCGGCGCATCCAGCAAGCGGCCTCACTCATGGCCTAAACCTCTTTCGCTGCGTCGGCAAACTTCTGAACGTCTTCAAAGTTACGATAGACGCTCGCAAAGCGCACGTAGGCGATCTTGTCCATCCGACGCAATTCGTCCATCACGAGTTCGCCCAAGCGTTCGGTTTTGATTTCTCGTTCTCCAAAGGCGAGCATCTTTTGCTCAATGCGATTGACGGCCTCATCAATGCGCTCGCGCGAGACCGGGCGCTTACGAAGCGCGAGCATCATCGAATCACGCAGTTTTTTCTGCTCGTACTCGCAACGGCCACCGCCGCGCTTAATGATCGACGGCATGGAAAGCTCCACGCGCTCATAGGTGGTAAAACGTTTTTCGCACTTCAAGCAACGTCTGCGACGACGAATGGTCGTGCCGTCTTCGCTTGTGCGTGAATCAATGACTTGCGTCTGCTCGTATTTGCAAAACGGACAATGCATAAAATCCCCCGGTGGTTTCACCCAGGCTGATAAAAAATAAAAAACACAATCACCACAACATATGGGGTGATCAATCCGTTTTTCGATTGTACCCCTAAACCACAATCTGTTGGAATATTTTTTATTATTTCTCGATGCTTGTAGTTTTAAAACACAAAAATAACAACAAAGGGGCGAAAACTCGCCCCTTTTTAACACAAGTCGATTGTGGTCTACTTCTGCAGACGCGGATTTAAGCTATAAATGCCCTGAATGCTGGCCATACCGATGACGTGCGGAGCCATTTTTACGCTCACCTCGGCCCAACGCGTCGTATCGGGTAAGTTAAGCGACTCGACATCCAACGCATAAACTCGGAACTCGTAGCCGTGCAACCGCGCGTCAAATCCCGGTGGGCAGGGGCCGTCGTAGCCGCGATGCACTTCGTCGGCACCACTGTAATCATTGATCGCCTCTACGCCAATGGGTTTGGCAAAACGCTTACCGCTTTTTTCGTCACCCACACTGGCTTCGCCTTTTTGAACACCGGTCACCGTCGGTGCAATATCCCAAACGAGCCAATGCACAAAGTCGCGGCGCGGTTGAT
>URFF01000014.1 GCA_900546995.1 uncultured Sutterella sp. | reverse complement strand
TCGTGATTTGTATTTGACTCAAGGTTGGGAAAGCGGACACACGGTCTGGATGATGGGAAGCGAGGGACAAGGGATAAGTCAAGCCGCATTGGCAGTGACCGATGAGCGGCTTTATATTCCGATTGAACATGATTGTGAATCGCTTAATGTTTCAGCCGCTGCTGCGGTCTGCCTTTTCGAGCAACGTCGGCGCCGTTTGGCTCAAAAGCGATAAGCTTTGCTGAATTTGCGTCAGTTTCGGCTAAAATAGCGTGCCGACACTATTTTTCGGGTCATAATCGACGTGAAAGTTTTTAATTGCGTTTGCGAATTTGGTCATGAATTTGAGGGATGGTTTGATTCGTCTGAAAGCTTGGATGAGCAAATCAAAGAGCACCTAGTTGTTTGCCCTCGTTGTAATTCCACGGAAATCCGGCGCCTGCCGACAGCCTCTTACATCATGGCCTCTCGCGATAAATCCAAGCCTGAATATACCGTCAGGCAGATGCAAGCTGAGCTTCGTGAAAAGGCGTTAAGCGCCGCACGGACTTTGGTCAAAAACAGTGAGTACGTCGGTGATCGTTTTGCTTCTGAGGCCCGGGCGGTACACAATGGGACCGCACCTCAACGAACTATTCATGGTCAATGCACGCTTGAGCAAGCCGAAGAGCTCATCGAAGAGGGAATCGGTGTGTTACCTTTGCCCGATGGCGTTGTGCATGAGACCAACTGAAAGGAACAATTAAGCCATGGCTTTATTTGGTCAGTTATCTAAACCCGGTAAAGAATTGCCGCTCATTGATGTCTCCAATCCCGATATCATGATGGAGCTTCTTGAGGAATTGGCGATTACCGCGTCCACGAGCGATTGGATTAACTTGCATGAACCGCATCACGCCGAGGCGGAGGACATTCATGCGCAAGCTCGTGAGGTTTATGACGATTTCCTTGGTATCTTACAAGGAAAAATCAAGGATAAACGCGTCAATCGCCATGTCTCATGGGCTGGTGATGAATTGCGTGAGCACTTGTTACGTCACGAGGGAGAGGGTGACGGCGACGTGATTGAACGAGCTCTTAAGCGATTTTTGGATGCATTCTTAGAGTTGGCTCGAGCCACGCACGAAGGACAGGCGCCGATTTCTCGGCTGCAATATTATGCATTCATGAGTGGTTGGGCACATTATTTCGCAGGTCTCGCACCGGACGAAACGCCTCCCGAACACAACCAATCCACAGACACTCAGGGGGGGAGCGTGAATGGATAATCTCAAAAAATGGATCCGACGGATTTTAAACTTTCTCTTCATCGTGATTGTCGCCGCGGCCATTTATGTTGGTTGGGGTAAGCAGGTTGATAATCCAGATTCTTGGTTCCCTGAATGGGTAGAGGAAGAGCCGGCCGCTCAAACAACTCAATCTGAGCAAAAATAATTGAAAACGCTTGCAGTTCGCAGGCGTTTTTCGTTAGGAGCAACAATGCGAAAAGTTGTTATTGCGAATAATGCAGTACCTGTCTTAGGTCAGGGTACTTGGCAGTTAGGGCGTTTCGCTGAAAAACGAAACCAGGAGATCGAGGCATTGCGAGTCGGTATCGAATTGGGTATGAGTGTTCTGGATACTGCGGAAATGTACGACAACGAGGACTTGATCGGTGAGGCGATTGCTGACTGCCGGGACTCTGTCTATCTCATCTCCAAGGTGTTGCCTTCCAATGCGAGTTACCGTGGAACGCTTCAGGCCTGTGAACGCAGCCTAAACCGTTTGGGCGTAGATAGCATTGATTTGTATCTGTTGCATTGGGAAGGATCTTATTCGCTTGAAGAAACCATTGAAGCGTTTGAAGAGCTTAAAGCCAAAGGACGCATTGTCGCTTGGGGCGTGAGTAATTTTGATTTACATGCCATGCAGGAACTTTGCTCAAAACCCATGGGCTCCAATTGTGCTGCCAATGAGTTGCACTACAATTTGGGCTTTAGAGCGATTGATTTTGAGTTAAAACCATGGTGTCAGTGCCAGAAGATTCCTATTATTGCCTATTCCCCATTGGGAGAAGGCTCGTTTGTGCGTCACCCGTTGCTTGTCGAAATCGGACGTCACTACGGTGCGTCAGCTGCGCAAATCGCTCTTTCTTGGGTGCTTTCTCATCCTGATCTGATTGCAATACCTAAGGCGGGCAGTATTGATCACCTTCGGGAAAATGCGTTGGCCGAGCAAATTCAATTAACTCAGGAAGATTTGCAAAGGTTGGAGAGAGCCTTCCCCAAGGCTACTTGTCATCAGCCGATTACCACTTGGTAGTGGAAAACCGCACGTTGTGCGGTCTTCTAAAAGATAGATTGGTACTCTTCAGTTATTCCCGTATCCCACAGGCACGTTCATTAATTTGCCACACATCCAATTTCGGATAAGCGCGAAGACGTGTCTTCATTTCCTCGGAGATTTCTTCCGGTGCGTTATAGCGAGTGAGCCAATCCGAACCATCGCTCGTCCAAGGATAAAACCGCATATGTTCTC
Organism: uncultured Sutterella sp.; assembly: GCA_900546995.1. Lineage (GTDB taxonomy): Bacteria > Pseudomonadota > Gammaproteobacteria > Burkholderiales > Burkholderiaceae_F > Aphodousia. The sequence continues at coordinate 27,995 of URFF01000014.1, read as the reverse complement.
CGAACGTGTAAACACCGTGTTCGTCAACCCAAGCCGATATGTTGTAACCAAAAGCCCGTTTAGGATCATCTTCTAACGCCAGCATGTTTCGACCGCCAACTGTTCGGTATTGAGCGTTTGATAAGCTCAGAGCGTAAAGCGTCGGAAAGACGTCTTTGTGAGAACCAACTCGTAATGGATCGTAGTGGATCGAGACGGCATTCTTGACTTCATCACTAGCCCAAACGTAAAACGGAACGGCAATGTCTTTAAACGGTCCCTCAGTGATGATGGGTTTCATCCCTAGCATGCGGTGGTCGGCGGTGGCGCCGATGACCGTGTTATGTTTTTTGTCACTTTTAATTTGTGAAATGGCTCGACCCAAAGCATCGGCACTATATTGATAAGTTGTCATGATCGTATCAATGCTTTGCTCGACATAGTGATGGTCATAGTTGGCGTTAATCGCTTGCGGAACGCTCAACGGATGGGGTTTATAACCATCCGGCACATGGTAAGGCGGATGGTTGGTGGTAGATAAAACAACCACAAAAAGCGGTTCTTTGCTTTCTCTCAAAAGTTTAGCGGCAAAGTCAAAGGCATACTCATCCGGGCCCCCCCATTCAGTGGTTTCAGTTAGTCCGTAAGCATCCATTAAGCTTGTTTGATCGTACACATCGTCCACGAATTGAACGGGCAGATAGTCTGACATGTTTTCCCAAACGGTTGTGCCGGAGGTGACAAACGCTGTCCGATAGCCTGCTTTTTTATAGACTTCAAAGGGCGTACCCGGTAGCGGGGTTTCGCGAATCGAAGAGCTGCTGATTTGAGAAACAGGACTTAAAAAGAGCAACTGAGCAACCGACTGAATGGTGTGAAGATCGGCCGAGGTGAAGCGACGGAAAACAAAATCCGATTCAAAATGCGGTCGCAAAGCCCCCATCAAATCGACTTCACCCTCTTTGTCGTAGCTCATCATGTTAAAGCCCATGCTTTCCATGATAAAAAGAGCAACATTGGGTTTGATTTGGGCAAGTGCTTGATTCACGGGGGTGACTTGACTTAACGCTCCGATATCGGCGGCTTTCATGAGCTCAAGTCCTTCTTTTTCAGAAACCGGCGCAAACGTCATCGAGTGATTTCGATCCTGAATCGCGTAGTGTAAGCACATCGGCGCATTTAAAACCAAATTATTGATTTGCGGGATGACAGACACTTGCGCATTATTGCGCCGCAAGGGATAACGTGAGGTAAGAGAGCCTCGTGCCAATAAGACAAAAAGGACGACGCCGACCACTAGCCAGACCGTTGCACTAATCCAGCCGATACGATTCCAAATACTTAAACGACTCAGCTTTGAGAAACATTGAGCTGACATCCAGCTCAAGAAGACTGTCAGTGCCAAACTTAAAAGAATGGCACGAATCAATGGATAATCCTGCCAAACCGTCGTCATGACAGCCGAGGGTTCTTCGTGCAGGAAATTCAAAACGAAAATGTCGATTTCGTTATGAAAGGTCAAAATATAAAAATAATTGACAAACCCTAAAACAACGACGACTAAAAATGACAAACCGCTTAAAAAATGGAAAAGTTTGACGGCGACGTTCCACAAGTGTTTAACAGCGAAAAGAATAAGACTCACTAACACCAGAGGGATCGTGAAAATGGCAGCGCTTCGGGCATCAAATCGCAATCCCAACTGGCGCATACGCCAAACGTCGTCAGATTGAATCAGTTCAGTCGGCACATGCCCCGGGACCAAAAGCCAGTACATCGTCTCACGCATCAGCGCCATGGCGGCAAGGGCGATGAGTAACACGACAAAACATTGTGAGAAAAGTAGCAGAAAACGCCCGAAAGTTTTTTCAGGCATTGTGACGGGAGAGAAAAACTGCATGACTGATTCAACAAAAGATTTCAACGGCAGACATTTTAGCAATGATCGTTAGTTCTTTGTTTGGCAAAGGCTTAGGAGCAAATAACGAAAAAACTCAAAAAAAAAAGTTGCCCGAAACCGAGCAACTTTCTACTTGAAAAAACAGAAAAAACAGTTTTAGTGGATCGCCTCAATGGCTTCCGACAATTCCAACCATCGCATTTCAAGTTCTTCAACGATAGCGGCTAATTCGCCTCGACGCTTCAGGGTGGTGGCGACATCGTCGGGATTGCCGTTGTTATAAAACTCGGAATCGGCCAATTGGGCGTCCAGCGCCTTTAATTCATCCGAAGCCGGTGTTAATTTTTTCTCAATGGCTGCAAGCTCTTTTTGTAACGGTTTTTTCAAATTGGCAATGCGCTGACGTTCCTGAGCAGCCAATTGACGCGCTTCTTTCTTATTGACATTGTTTTCAGAAACTGTTTCGTTTTTGGCCTTTTCAGCCGACAAGCTTGCTTTGCGGTTTTCCAAAACGAGTTTGGCGTAGTCATCGAGGTCTCCGTCGAATTCACAGACCTGACCGTCATGGACCAATAAAAGTCGGTCCGTGGTGGCTTGCAATAAGTGCCGATCGTGAGATACGAGCAAAACCGACCCTTCAAAAGAGGATAACGCCATGGTGAGTGCTTCTCGTGTTTGCATATCCAAGTGATTGGTCGGTTCGTCAAGCACCAACAAATTGGGTTTATCCCAGGCAAGCAATGCGAGCGCTAGACGGGCTTTTTCTCCACCGGAAAACGGTTTAACCGGGGAATTCACCATGTCGCCGCTGAATTTAAACCGTCCCAGCCAATCTCGAAGGACCTGTTCACGCTCCTCGGGTGCTTTACGCCGCAAATGCTGCAAGGGCGTTTCATCTTCTCGAAGTTGCTCGAGTTGATGTTGGGCAAAGTAGCCGATCGCGAGTCCTTGGCCGAAACGAAATTCACCGTGAGTCGGCTCCAATTCCTTGCATATTCCCTTGATAAGGGTGGATTTACCGGCACCGTTAACGCCTAAAACACCGATTCGTTCGCCGGAGCGAATGCAAAAGGTGACACCTGAGAGAACTTGCTTGTCTCCGTAGCCGAGGCTCACGGATTCCGCATCAACCAGGTGTTCGGGTAAACGTTCCGGTTTTAAAAATTCGAATCGCCACTCCCGTGCCGCACGTACCGGTTCCACCGCCTGCAGTCTTTCAAGCATCTTGATGCGAGACTGGGCTTGACGGGCTTTTGTCGCTTTGTATCGGAAACGATCAATGAAGCTTTGCAAATGGGCGCTTTGCCGTTCATAGGCCTTGGCAGCGCTTTCGATTTGGCGCAATCGCTCGATACGCAATAGCTCAAACGCGCTGTAGTTGCCGCTGTAGCGTCGAATGGTTCCGTCTTCGATGGACCAGATGGTCGAGACGGTTCGGTCTAAAAACGCGCGGTCGTGACTGATGATAATGGTGGTGGCTTGCTGTCTTTTAAGCCAAGCTTCAAGCCAAATCACACTATCTAAGTCAAGGTGGTTGGTGGGTTCGTCAAGCAGCAAGAGTTCAGCCGGGCACATAAGCGCTCGGGCCAAAGCCAAACGGTTTCGCCAACCGCCGGAAAAATCTTTGACGCGATGCCCGGTGGCCTCTTCGGTAAATCCCAGACCGTGAAGAATGATTTTGGCCTGAGCCTCAATCGCTCCTTCGTTAAGCTCGGCTAATTGAGCGTGTGCGGCGGCAATTCCCATGTCGGTTTTCGCCTCGGCAAGAGCGCGCCGAGCGGCGACAAGGGGGGCGTGTCCGGATAAAACCCAATCGATTGCGATCTCATCGACCGCATCAATATCTTGAGCGACATAACCGATATTTTCGATGGCGGGCGCCTGAATATCACCGGCTTCAATCGGCACTTCACCTAAAATGGCGCCGATCAAGCTGGATTTACCGCAACCGTTTTCACCAACCAATCCAATTCGCTCGCCGGGATTAGCCAAAAGTGTGGCGTGCGAATAAAGGGTTCGCACGCCGCGCATTAAACTGACGTCTTGAAGTCGTAACATTAGGGCAGTTCGTCTTTCGTTAACAAAAAGACCATCGAGTCTTCTTCTTCGGTGGCTAGCCACGTGAAGGGCATCTTCGGGTAGGCCGTTTCACAAGCCTCACGACCGTCGCCAACCTCGACAACCAAAAGCCCCTTGTTGTGCAAGTGAGCTTTGGATTCGCTGATCAGGCGGCGAACGATATCCAGACCGTCGTCGCCAGCGCCTAAAGCGAGACTCGGTTCGTGGCGATATTCACCGGGAAGGTTATTCATGGCTTCCGTGGTGACATAGGGCGGATTGCTGATAATCAAATCGTACTTTTTACCTTCAAGCGAATTAAAGAGGTCGCTTTCGATGAGGTTGATTCGATCCTGCATTCCATAGCGCTCAACATTAATTTTGGCCACGTCAAGCGCATCCTTGGAGATGTCCACACAATCGATTTCGGCGTTGGGGAAAGTTTCAGCCGCCAAAATACCCAAGCAACCCGAACCCGTGCATAAATCAAGCACTGAACGCACACTTTCCACGTCCTTAATCCAGGGGGCCAATTCGTCCCGCAAAAGCTCTGCGATAAAGGAGCGGGGAATGATGACTCGCTCGTCACAGTAGAAGCTATGATCAGTTAGCCAAGCCTCATTTAAAAGATAAGGGGTGGGGACTTTGTCGACGGCGCGACGTTCAATTCGTTCCAACAACGTTTTTAATTCGTCGTTGGACAATCGGGCATCCCAGAAACGATCCAAATCTTCAAATTCCAGTTTCAAAGAACGTAAAACCAGAAAATAGGCCTCTTCGTAAGGCGTGCTGCAGCCGTGACCGCAGAAGATATTGTGTGTTTTAAATTTCGTCATCGCATAACGGATGACATCACGAATGGTTTGAAGACGGCATTGATGAACGACTTGTTCTGTAATCATATTGTCTACCTAACTGAAAAACTCAAAAAAGGGTTGGCTAGTCAACCCCTTTTTTATCAATATCGCTCGATTGTAGCAAAGATGAGGGAAAATCCGAATTCAAGTTCACTTAAAAGTTGGGGCTTTAACGTAGAAATAAATAATTTTGTCGTCATTGAAATGACGAAAGCCTCCGCGAAGGGAGGCTTTCGTTAGATGAAGGTCAAGAAATTATTTTTTCTTGGCGGCGTCCAAAGCTTTCTTCACATTGTCTTGGCTCGGACGGAAAGCCGTTAGGCGTTGTTGGATGATAGCGGGGGCTTGAGCAATCATGGTGTTGTAGCGATAGCCACCCTTAACCAACGTTTTCAGCACGCTCGCGAAATTGAAGAAGCAATCTTCGCGATTGACTTTAGCCGTGTGTTGAAGTCCCATGAAGTCAGTCCAAGCGACCGTGTAAATAACACCCTTGTCGCTTACGTCACAGTGGGCGACGCCCACCGGGTCGCAGATCCAAACGTTCGGTTGTTGAGCTTGTTGAGCCGGTTGTTCTGCCGTTTGTTCGACCGGCTTTTGATTTTCTTGATCAGCCATGATTAAGTTCCTTAATAAATTAAGTGATTATTTTTATGCGCGTTGTTCTTTGGCCTTATTCTGAGCCTCTGTACGCTTGGTATAGATGGTGGCAAAGACCCCCGCGACAATGATCATCATCATACCTAAAAGTCCGAGCGGTGGCACATTTTCACCGAAAAGAATAAAACTCACGAGCGCTGAGAACGGAATGGCGGAAAAGCCCAAGCAAGAGCTCAACAGCATATTGCCATAGGCGTAAGAGCGGGTCGTACAGATCTGCCCCAAGGTGGCACAAATGCCCATACCGATCAGATAGGCACCGGACTCCAACGTCGGCATGTGCATGCCGTCTTCAAGGATGTAGCTACCTAAAACGCCGAAGACCGCGCCGAACATGGAGAAATAAAAAACAATGCGCCAAGAGGGTTCTTTGAGGTTACCGAGCTCTTTAATTTGCCAGTAAACGATAAGGTCAATAAAGGCGACGAAAAGACAGGTCAGTGCCGGCCACATGTAACCGGCTTCGAAGGAGGGTTGTAAAACGGTGGTGACGCCGGTAAAACCAAATAAAATGGCCAAAATGACGCCCCAGGGAGCGGATTCCTTTCGTATGAAAGCCAAAATGATGAAATTGGCGGCCATGAAAAGCGGCGTCGTGTAAATGAGTGTCATGTTGGTGCCTAGCGGCATCTGACCGATTGTGAAAAACCAAAGCCCGACAGAAGCCGTTCCGAGAACGGCACGTTTAATGTGTCCACCGAGATAACGTGTGCGGAGACTTAAACCTTGAGAACGCACAAATAACCCAATGGTGACAATACCTATTAGGGAACGATAAAAGACGAGCTCCAATGACCCGAAGTGACCGCTGCAGAGTTTGACAAAAACGGCCATGAACGAGAAGAGGGCGGCCGCTGCCAGTGCCCATAGTGACTGCTTCATCATGGTAAGGTCTCTGAAAATAAAATTAACGCATTGTAGTCGTTTCCACTGTGCTCAGAAAGTGAGCACTTTCCCTGATACCGTTCGAGCGCTTTCGCTGTCAATTTGCTAATATGTGGTCAATCTGAAATGTACATTTACTCATTTCATTTGATGTGAAAAGAGGTTTTTTATGAAAGTGATTAGTGTGCTCAATCAAAAGGGTGGCGTGGGAAAGACGACCATTTCGGTGAATCTTTCCGCGGCTCTGCATGATAAGGGCTACTCCGTTTTATTAGTCGATGCGGACCCCCAAGGGTCTTCGCTTGACTGGTTTGCAAGCCGCGGAGACTCTGAGATGCTTTTTCCAGTGGTAAGTTGCCCCAAGCCTAACTTACATAAAGTGATTGCCGATATCGGTGTCGGGCGAGACATTGTGGTTATTGATGGTGCGCCGCGTGTGACGGACTTGTCTCGTGCCGCCATGATGGCTTCAGACTTGGTTTTAATTCCCGTGCAACCGAGTCCATACGACGTTTGGGCGGCCGAGGAAGTGGTCAAACTGATTAAGGAAGCGCAAATTTATCGCCCGGAATTAAAGGCGGCTTTTGTGATCAATCGAAAAATCGCCAAGACCGCGATCGGTCGGGATATTGTGGATGCGCTTGAAGAGTTTGAATTGCCGATTCTCGATGCTGCGTTGGCTCAGCGCGTGGTTTACGCTGAATCGGCCGCAAGCGGTCGGGTGGTCTTTGAAGATGACAAAAGAAGCTTGGCTTCCCGTGAAGTCAATCGCTTAGCCAAAGAAGTGTTGCAGCTTTTGGAGGATAAGGAATGAGTAGTGGTAAGAAGGTATTGTTCGGTGGACGCCGACCGACAGCGCAGGCCGTTGACGAATGGGTGAGCCAAGGGGCGGAGGGCACTCAGGAAACTGCGCCGATTGTCAAAAAAGCACCTGTTGTCGCCCCCACTGAGAAAGTCAAAATGAAACGGCTTTCCATGGATTTGACGGATCAAATGCATCGAGATCTCATGAAGTACTGTGTTGATCACGATACAAAGGCGTCTATTTTGGTTCGGGAATTACTGGAAAAGACGATTTATTCGTAGTTCTTTTGATGTAATGTTGTGATATACATAGTAACATTACAACAAATGAGTATTTTACGGCGACTGCGGATTTCGCGTCGCCGTTTGTCATCAAAAAACCGACAAGCTGACACAAAACTTCGATATACTAAAGCGCGAAGGTGAAATTAAGGTCTTTGATCAGGAGGATAAAGAAAAACGCTTAAATAACCAAATCTCTTTTTGATTACTTAAGCGTTTTTGGTGCCCGGGATCGGACTCGAACCGATACGTCTCGCAACGCCAGCACCTGAAGCTGGTGCGTCTACCAATTTCGCCACCCGGGCTTTGAAACGAGTGATAAATTATAGTAAAGCGAGAGTATTTTGACAACAGGTAAGAAAAAAACGGGGGCATCCTCGAGAAAAAAGACAGGGACCGATAAAACTCAGGGACGCGTGAAAAATTATGTGATCAGTGAGCTTGTCGGTTTAGCGATTCAGGTGCTTGAATCCGCATCGGCAGATCTGGAGCCCTCAGAGTTATATGTTTTGTTAGCCAAGCGGTACCGAAAGCTCAATGAAGAATTATTCACCCAGATGCTCGATCGGTTGATCAACGATAAGCGAGTTTCCTATAACGCTGAAACGAAAACATTCCGTCATAAAAGCTCAATTCCCCGTGATGGTATCGTCATGGTGGCCGCTCAATCGTTGCCGGTTGTGGTCGATAATGAAACCGGGGAGCGCTATCGGGTCATCCAAGATCAAGCGGGATTGGTTTTACCGGGCGATGAAGTGCGGTTTAAGACGGTGAAAGAATTTTCCAGCGAATACCCGGGCGCTTACGATAGTCGAGCCAATATTGTTGAAGTACTGGGTCATGCCATTTCGGAGATCATCGGTGAAGTCAAAACCGGGAAGACGAATAAAAAAGCTCAAACGAAACGGCATTTTCATAAGCTCGATGCTCGACTTTGCAACCTTTCGGTCAATCTTTTAGATAATGAGCAAACACTAGAGGTCTATGCCGATAAAAAAGTGATTGCCCGTATCGAACATTATCCGGATAAGGATAATCCGAAAGTGGGTGTCCGGATCGATCGAGAACTCACTGTCGATAACGATGCGCAGTTGGAAATTGAATTAGCCGTCAGGCAATTTAACCTCCCGCATGAATTTTCCGCTCAAACGATTGCTGAAACGGAAAAGCTTCCCGATAAGGTTCTGGCTCGCGATCGGGCTCGTCGCGTGGATCTGCGAGATATCGCGTTTTGTACGATTGATGGCGAAGACGCACGAGACTTCGACGATGCGGTCTACGCGGAAAAATTGGAGTCCTCTTGGCGGCTTTTGGTGGCCATTGCCGATGTGAGCTATTACGTCAAACCCGACTCAGCGCTCGATCGTGATGCGCAGACGCGATCGACTTCCGTGTATTTCCCGAGGCGGGTGATCCCGATGTTGCCCGAAAAGCTCTGTAATGGGCTTTGTTCGTTAAATCCCGGCGTTGATCGCTGCGCTTTGGTCTGTGACATGGTCATTGATGAATTGGGGACCGTGACGGCCTATCAGTTTTATCCGGCGGTCATTCATTCGCACGGGCGTTTAACCTATACGCGGGTTTGGAATTATTTGAATCAACATCGCTCAGAAACCGACGGTGAGGTGATTCCTGAAGAGCTTTTGCCGAGTTTGGATACGCTTTATAGCCTTTATAAAGTTCTTCGAGAGGCCAGAAAGCGTCGCGGAGCCATTGACTTCGCAACGCGGGAAACTCAGGTGTTGACCGATGAAGCGGGCAATATCACGTCCATTGTGGCGCGCGTTAGTAACGACGCCCATCGCTTGATTGAAGAGTGTATGCTCGCGGCAAATACTTGTGCGGCGGACTTTATCGGACGGCATAAGCGTTTGTCGCTTTACCGTGTCCACGATAAGCCGTCGGCTGATCGGCTCTTGCAATTGCGGCAATTGCTCTCGGGGTTCGGATTGACGTTAAAGGGCGGCAGTTCTCCAACGGCATCTGACTACGAGGCTGTCGTTGAGGCGGTGAAGACTAAGGCCTATAGCGAAGTCGTTCAGATGGCACTATTGCGCTCAATGCAGCGGGCGGTGTATTCACCGGACAATATCGGTCACTATGGGTTAGGCTACGATGCCTACACGCACTTCACCTCACCGATTCGTCGTTATCCCGATTTATTGGTTCACCGAACGATTCGAGGCATTCTGTCACGTAGAACGTATAGACCTCAGGTTTATATTGGAGCGAGCCAAGTGCTTGAGGGCTACAACGGGAAATCCTTGGAAAGAACGCTTTCGGCGATGCCAAAACCGCAAAAGAGTGTCCCGCACGAGCCGTCTTACAATGACTGGACGACGCTTGGCAAGATCACCTCGGCTTGTGAGCGTCGTGCCGATGATGCGAGCCGCGACGTTGTTGCGTGGCTCAAGTGCCGCTACATGACCGAATTGGCTAAGCAACGCAAATTCTTTACCGCTCGCATCAATACGGTCACTCAATTTGGGATTTTTGTTGAATTGCTCGACCAATACGTCGAAGGGTTCGTGCATATTTCCAACTTGGGGTTTGATTATTACGACTACATGATTGACGGAACGTTAGTTGGCCGAGATTTCGGAGAGACTTATAGTGTCGGTCAGATTGTGAAGGTGAAATTGATTGGGGTCGATGAAGATCGGCGCCGAATTGATTTTCGTATCGCTTAAGAGTTTCTCTTTGCGTACAATAGCGACCTCTTAACGATTTTTGGATGAATGACAGTTATGGCGAAAAGTATGATATTGGCGGGGTTCCACGCGGTGGGCGCTCGCTTGCGAAAAGATCCGGATTCCATTCATTGCGTTTACGTTGATCCGGCTCGCCGTGATAAACGAATGATGCAGATGCGCGATGAGCTTAAGGCGCTAGGCGTTCGCGTCATGCAAGCAAGCCACGAACGACTCAACGGCATGGTCAGCCGAGACATCCCGCACCAGGGTATCGTCGCGATGGCCGATAGCTTGGAAGTGGCGATGACGTTCGATGATCTGATGAACGATATTCGTCCGGATACGCTCCTATTGATCTTAGACGGCATCACCGATCCGAGAAATTTCGGAGCGTGCTTGCGTTCTGCGGACGCCGCGGGCGTGCAGGCGGTCATTATTCCGAAAGACCGTTCCGCGAGTGTGACTCCGGCGGCAGCCAAAGCCGCGGCCGGCGCTTCGGAAACGGTTCCAGTCGTGACAGTGACCAATCTCGCGGCGGCCATTGTTGAGCTTCGTGACGCCGGTGTGACCGTTGTCGGAGCGGCAGGCGAAGCAACCAAAACGATTTATGACTTCGATCAGACCGGAGCGTTTGCTTGGGTCATGGGTGCCGAAGGACCGGGCTTGCGTCAATTAACCCGTAAGCGTTGTGACGATTTGGCAAAGATTCCTTTGACGGGGTCTGTTGAAAGTCTCAATGTGTCGGTGGCGACTGGAATTTGTCTTTTTGAGTCCGTGCGACAACGTTACGCTAAAAAAGCGTGATTGAACAAAAAGATATTAATCAAGAGGCTCCAAAGGGGGCCTTTTTTAAACGGTTGGATTTTTAATGGAATCGAGTAGTTCCCGAGCCGATTTAATGCCCGAGAGTTGCTTTTGCACCGCCGCTCGATCATTGACTGTCAGTTGACGCTCTAAGGCCTCCAAAAGCGCCATAATCGAGCTATCGGAATCATTCTGAGAGAGGTAAGAGGTGAGAGCGTAAGCGGCCGTGAGGTTTCGCTCAACACCGGCGCCGAATCGGAATAGATTGGCTAACAAGAGCAGTGCCTTGTGTTCATCCTGAGAGGCGGCACGCCAAGCCCAGCGGAAAGCTTCATCGTAAGAGGCCAGTGTTCCGATACCATTTTGATAAAACATGGCCAGTTCATATTGAGCCGGTGCAAAACCCGCTTTGGCCGATAGTTTCATCCACCGCATGGCCTCTTCTTCATTGTGTTTGGAGTAGTCCGGGCGAATAAATAGCAAGGCGAATTCGTATTGTGCCCGCGGCTCATTATTGACCGATGCTTTTCTTAGCCAAGTCGCGGCCTGTTGCAGATCTACTTCACAACCCTCGCCGTGGGCAAGCGCACAGCCGACTCGGTATTGGGAGGGAATGTGACCCTGAGCACCGGCTAGGCGAAACCAACGTAAGGCCTGATAGGGATCTTTGTGCCCTGTTGTGCCGTCCATCAAGGCGCAGCCTAAGTCGTATTCAGCTTCTGCGTAACCGGAAATGGCGGCTTGTCGGAAAAGTTCCATGGCGCGGTCCAGATCACGGGTAACACCGCGACCCGTCATGTACATTTGGCCAAGAAGGTGTTGACTGGCAGCATGATCTTTTTCTACGGCTTTTTTCAACCATTTGAGCGCCGCGCGGTTATTTGTCGAAAGGACTTGTCCTTCAACGAGTAATTTGGCTAAACGATATTGTGCATCGGGATTGCCTTCGGCCGCTTCCCGTGCATAGTATTGCATGGCTTCTTTAGAGGGCTGAGGAGGCGTATTGGCAACACCGCCCAAGAGCCCTAAGACGTAGTCGGCTCGGGCGTTAACAACGGCATGGGCCGTTTTTTTTGCGCTGTTTCGTGTTGCCATGACTTAATCAACCCTAGAAACCGATTCCGAGCAGGTGTAGTCCGAGAACGTAAGTGATGGCAAGTCCGTAGTAGCCGACCCAACCGCCGACCGCCCAGGTGATGCATTTGCCCCAGAATTTATGCTCGTAGGCTTCGCCGAATTTTTCATTGACGTAACGCAATTGACGGATACCATCCAGGAACGTCCAGACAAGCCACAAACCCGCCATAATGGTTAATAACACGTATTGGGTGTAGGGCATGCCCCGAAGCATGGGCTCGGCAAAGATATAAAGTACCATGATCAAAAGCGTCATTCGCATGAAGCTAAATGATCTCAGGCTGAGCTCCTCTTTACCGAGCGCACGCCAGTTCAACCCGCAAATGATTCCGCCGAAAACCGGCGTAAATATGAAGCTCAGGAGAATGGCCCACATCGGGTTCCAAAGAGCGATGTCTTTTTCTTCAACAGAATTCTTTTCAACCATAATGAATAAACGCACCTACAAATCAATAACTGTGCGATTCTAAATCAAATTGATTAAAGATTTCTTATCGTTTTCGTTTGAGGTTGCTACAATCTGTCCATCGATTTTGATTTTCATAGCTATGAATTCAAGAAATCTATTTTTGGCCATGCTCTTCGGTTCGGTTGTGATCGGTTTGACCGGTTGCGCCGATACGGCTCATCGCATGAAAATCCGTTCAGAGCCATCAACGGTTTGTCTTGTTGACAATCCCGCCGTGCGCCCTCAGGTTTTCCTCACATTGCGCAGGGCATTGATGGATAAGGGCTTAAATGTTGTTCGAGTCCAAGCCAATGATCAGCGAACGCTATCGAGCTGCCGACAAACATTGCGCTATGAGGCAACATTCGGTTCCTCATGGAGTTATTCGGCTTTGCGCTATGCCAAGTTGGAATTGACTGAGGTTGCCCGCCACAACAATGTCTATACCGTTCAGTGGGATGAACGGCGCGACAAGCCGACGTTATTGGACAATGTCAATGACTCGTCCGTGGAGATCCGCGAGCTGGTTGATCAACTCTTCCCGACAGAAATCCCGTGGCGATAGTGTTCTGTGTTATCGGCCAAAATCATCTGAGTGAAAACCCTTAAGGTTTTTCCTACTTTAAGTTCTTCTCTGAAAGGTCGACAATAAATGCATGGCCGTTGGAAATAGTAGAGTGGTTTCCGACAGCCGAGAGTGCTCGGTTCTTCGCTTACGGGTGCTCGAACCAGGTAGGAAGAGGGGGATACGCAGTATCTGTTCTACTTGGCGAATCGAGACGGGATTTAGGGAGCTCGGCTCGATTCAGGAAAGTGCGGGCAGCTAGCCTTGCGACCTTTCCAATTTTTTCACCCACCGGATCTGGGGTTCGGTGGGTATTTTTTGGGCTGAAAAAAAAGGGGGGGTGCAAAAGTCTAAATGCTTGGACTTGACCAACACCTCTTTTTATTTTGCATTGTAAAAGTCCTCAGCAGATGAGTTTGATTGAAGTTTCCTTTTTTTATTTATTTGATTCTACTGGTCGCTCCATATTCCGGAAGTCTCTAATAGAATCACGTAAGCTTCCATCTTTCGTATCTCCTCCGCTTGTATAGGGAAGGAGAAGGACGATTGGTCGTCATTTGGACTAAAATGAACCAAGGTAAAGGTTCCGGGAAGAACACTTTTACCACAGTGGCACGTACTGAGTTGAAATCTCAATACGTGCTTTTTCATTTGAAATCAAAGAATAGGAAAAGTTTTCTGTAAAAATTAAGGGGGCTGCTACAGTCCCATGCTAACATCGGACTTTTGCAACACCCCCGTCAGTGCTTCAATTATTTTTGATCTAATTCCGGATCTTCTTTGGCGCGCATCAGCAGTCGAGCAATTTCCGTGGCATTGTGAATTTCCAGTTTACGATAGGCAGCTCCGCGGTGAACCTGGGCGGTTTTTTCCGAGATGCCCAACTGTTCGGCCACTTCCTTATTGGATTTACCTAAACTGATCAAATTAACCACTTCACGTTCGCGCTGCGTCAGGTTCTTGAGTTTATTCTTGAACTCAATGACATCGGCCATTTGTTCCTGGCGGTTCATGTATTCGGTGATGACGTCTTGCACCACCTTAAAAAGACGTTCCTCACGAACCGGTTTCTGTAAAAATTCCACAGCGCCGTGCTTCATGGTATGAACGGCCATGTCAATGTCACCATGGCCGCTCAAGAAGATGATCGGCAAATCGACGCCCATTTCGTTTAAATGGGTTTGTAGGCCAAGCCCACTCATATTTGGCATACGAACATCAAGAATGATGCAGCCTGGACGGGTGAAATCGTTACTGGCAAGAAATTGAGAACCGTCGCGATAGGTTTTGACTTCCCAGCCCTCGCCTTCGAGCAAAAAGGCCATCGAATTGCGGATGCCTTCATCATCGTCAACGATTCGCACTAAGGGCGTATTGTTTTGCATGGGAAAACTCCTTTCCAATAGTCAATTCTCTAAGTATAGAAAATTCACAAAAAAATGGGTGAGTCCGATGTCGTAATTTGGCGAAAAAAGTCAAAAAAAGAGGATGTTGATTCGTCAGTCGAAACTGACTTTGACAACATCCTCTTCATTAAACCGTTAAGAAAAAATTCTTAGCGCAGGATTACCGGTCGTGACCGCGTTCCTTGCTGGAGAACTTCTTATTGGTTGCGCCCTTGATTTTAACCGTGTCAAACGCGGCGATACGGTCACCGCCTTCGCGGGTGTAAAGCCACGTATCAAAAACGGCACCAGCCATCATGAAGCGAGCGAGGTCTTTTTGAGCGAAGGTCATGACCATATCGGCCTTACCGTCACCGTCGACATCCGTTGCTTCGAAGGCCTTCGGTTGCGTGAGATCGCCCATCACACCCGATGTGGTGAGGCTGGAGCGACCGACACCGGCGTATGTCTTCTTCTGATCGATCTTCGTGGCATCCAATTTTTCATCGCTCAAGAGGGCGATCTTGACGTCAGCCGAGCTCTTCGGATCGATGCTATCGGCCATCACGACGATCTTATGCGGGGCGATTTCATCCAAATGGTTTTGGATGGCGCCGCGGGCTTCAGCAAGCTTCGCAACGTTGTAACGATGCAAAATAGCCATGGCGTGAGCTTCGGAAACCTTCATGGCAGCCGTGGCTTGAGCACGGATACCGGTTTGTTCATCGGCCCATTTTTCTTCTAAGTCTTCGATGATGTCGAAGTTATCATCGCGGTCATTGCGTTGGTATTCCAACGTGTTGGCGTTGTTGATAAAGGTTGCAGAGGCCCATTCAGGATGGTAGTCAAAGCGATAATCGCGGGCTTGGAAGTGTTCCTTCGTGGCCGTTGCCGCATCCATGAAGTGCATGTCTTCAGAGGGCTTGGCTAACGGATAGAACGGGATGTAAGGCGTTTCGCACGGACGAGCCAAAGCGCGATAGCTCGTGATCAAGGCCGGAACGTCGTTTAATTCAAAGACGACGGATTCGTGCGTGGTCACACGGCACGGACCGAAGCCTAAATGGTGATACCAACCGTCCTTGTCATCACCGATTTGTTCTTCATGCAAGCGCAAAATGTTCTTCACATCTTCCACACCGAACTTCTTGTCCGGGGTGAAGGAGTACGGGAATTGTTCCGGATCGGTGATCTTCTTACCAGTGATGTACTTCCAAGCCACTTGGTTGCGGCCGAAGTTGTAGCCGGCAGCACGTTGTTCGGCAGGTTGAACCGCTTCACGGAAGTTAAAGTCGTTGTAGACGCCCGGGGTGGCGGGTTTATAGCGACCATTCTTGATGGAGCGTTCGATCAAGCCCGGCGAAACGATCACGTTTTCCGTATCCGTTGCGTCAACCTTATCCATCATGAAGTTATTCGGGATATAGATGACTTCATTGTCTTTGACACGGCGGGCGACCCAAGTGTTGCCCTTGTGAATAGCCAACTGCCAGGCTTCGTTCTTATCGGCGATCGTGTAGGTGCGGCCTTCGGAGAAGTAACCGTATTTACCTAACAAATCGGTAGCGATCTTAACGGCTTCGCGGGCGCTGTGGGCGCGTTCGGCCATGATGCGGCGAATGCCGTAGCCGATACCACCGTCTTTGAGTTTTTGATCCTTATCGAAAATGTTCGAGCAGGCGTTGGAGACAATCACCACACCGGCTTCGTTAACAAAACCATCGGAGAAGGACGAGCCGTTCGGATCAAGCGTTTGAGACCAATAAAAGCCCAACGTTTCGCGCACTTGAGGAATCTTGGCTGCGGTCGGTTCATAGGTGATCATTTCACCGGCCTTATGCTTGGCAGGCGGCACCCAGTATTGCGGGTTGAAAACACGTCCGCCGTTGTCTTCATTGTGACCGATCAAAATTTCACCGGTTTTGGAAACATCCTTGCCGACGATCACCGTCGAGCAGGCCATGGTGCTAAGCGGCAATGCGATTAAAGCAGAGCCGACGGCACAGGCCATCAGAGAAGCACGAAAATTCATTTGACACTCTCTCTCAGAGTTAATGACTAAACACTTCGTCTATGAAGCTATAGTAACTTATTGAAAATATAGAATAAATTACGAAAAGCCACCATGGCGAAGACTGGCCGCGATGGGGGAGGGCTTGAAATAAAGGAAGCGATCACTCTCGAGGTCAATACCATTATGATCGCTTATTGTGAAGCTAATAGTTGAAAACATTAGGTACAAACCCTTAAAACTAAAATAGTGTTTGACCCAAGTTAAAAAATGGCAATCACTTAATGATTAATAGGGCAGACGCTCAAAGGCTTTTTGCATGGTGTCTCGTTCAAGAGGATCCACTTGGAAATCCTGGGCGATTTTTTCCCACTCAGAGGCACAAAAAGAGGCGATACGGATCGCTTCCTGCTCGGCATAGGCTCGCTTTAATCCGAAGTAAGGCGCCACGCTAATGGCCTCTTCTAGGCTCGCACGGTCACAATCTTCGGTCACAGCTGTGGCATGATGCCGTCTTGCCACCGAGACAGGGGTTGGCCTCAGAGAGTAGATGGGAGCGAGCCGCCAACCTTCCCGTTCACGAATAAAACCGATGTTATCGAGCGTGTCATTGACGTTACCGATGGCCATATTAAAGACCATTCTTTGCCAAAGGGATCGAAGATCGTCTTGCGGGTTGGCACCATCTTGATTCAGTATATCGGCGACTTCCAAGTATGAAGATTCACTATTGGGACCTGCCGCCAGGAGTGCTTTGGCAGAGGCAAAACCGATCGGTAGACCTTGCCTATTTCTATCAAATCGTTCACTCACCAGTGTGTCCATGCCGCGGGTTGTACGCAGTTCGGCAGAGATCGTCTGTAAGCCGACACGTTTAGCTAAAACCAGTGCAACGGCTTCCCAGAGGATTAAATTTCGCTCCGGATCGGGTGTGTTAAATTTTGAAATAACATTTAAATTTTTACTTGTCATATAACCCAGCTTAAAACGGGAGCCGGGGAGGGCATCTAACGCACCATAGAGAGAATCTATATTAGAAATATTGAGGTGTCCGAGGATAAGACGCTCCAAATCGACGGCGACAGGACCGATTATTTTGGATTGAAGGGGCGCTTGAAAAGACGTTGAAAAGCCCAATGCACCCGGGCGTAGCGTATCTTGAGCGGCCAAAGTTAGCTCAAGGGGATTCAATTCTCGACCGAATCGTCTTTTTGCCGCCTTTGAGGCACCTAAGCCGGGGATCAAGTCATAAAGAAAACCGAAGTAGGGGTGCGCTCGATTCGTCTTAAATATACGAGATGCGAGGGGTAAATCCATGCCAAGGGCATAGCCATCCCGAAGCCACTCTTCATCGTAGGCAAACAAAAGCTCACCGTTTTCTACGCTAGGATCAAGCTTTAATCGTCCAATAATCAACGGGTTGGGCGAACTCTTAAAGTAAAGGTTGAATGTTTGTAAAGCCATATTTGTATTAAATCCGACGACGAGGTGCACGTGCTCGTTGAGGTAACCGCTCCGATTCCAGTCTTAATCCGGATGTGTCTGAGGCAGGGGAGGCAATTTCGCTAAGCGGTGTTCCAAGGCCGATCGCCTGCATGACAGCAGCCACATTGCCAATGGCCACGCCTGGGTCTCCAGCCTCTATCTTAGCTAGGGTGTTGAGTGAGATGCCGGCTCGTGCCGCAACCTGAGATTGCGGCAAACGACGGCGAAGTCGAGCAACTTTTAAATTCTCTCCAAGCGCCTTCAAAGAGGTTTCAATCGCGATAGAGGGTCTCATATTATGCTTAATATAATGATGATTAAATTGTTTTAATACGCATTATTATGATAGTTATTTGTTTTTCTGTCAAGCGTATCAATTCGGTTTTTTATTTGCCGCAAAATCGCTATGATTTTTACTTTAAGTTGGATATAAAACGCAATATAATTAGTTTTAAATAGAGATAATACGCACTAAAAACAATATTAAGAAGTTTTTAAATTTTTAAAATGACGGTTTCTATTGCACTGTTTGATACGTATCTTCACTTTAACCGACTTGCTTCAGTTCTGATTGAAAATAATTACATTAATTCATAATAAAAGTGGAAAAAATGTAAAAATAACAAGTGTTACTTAACATAGATTTTGACTATGGACTGCTTGGTTCTGATCTCATTTTTTCAGACCGATTTTTGATTGTTTCTCTGAGCGACGATTTTATATTTCAAAAAATACCAATTGTTTTTTGTGTCGAAATTTTCGATCTTTGAAGACAAAAAAAGGTCGGCGAAATGATCACCGACCTTAAGAATTCGTTTTTAAATTATTTAATAGTCATTTCAATTTTTACCAACCATAGAAACGATCCCAAATTTCTTTGATTTCCAAACCGCGATCGACGACAACATACTTCGGATGTTGTGCTCCCGTTGAGCAAGCATGGTTGGGAAGGATTCTTAATCGGGTTCCGATGGGGAAATCTTCGATCTTGAGTTTATTGCCTGATCGTGCAGAAATGATTCCGTGTTCCTGATTCGCGGAACTGACAAAAAGACCGTCGATTAGACGTCCGTGGATATCGCAAACCAGACCATATCCTTGATCGACTGCTTGGTTAGCCGTTCCTCGATCGCGCGATAAGGCCATCCACCCGCCGTCGGTAATCACCCATCCTTTTTCCTTTTGATGACCAATCACTGTGACCAGTAACGAGAGCGCGATATCGTCAATTTCGCAGATACCGACACCGGCCTGAAAGAGGTCAAAAAAGACATAAACGCCCGCTCGAAGCTCTGTGACACCGCTCAAATCTTTATCGGATAAGGCGGTTGGCGTTGATCCTACGGACACAATTTCCATGGGATAACCGGCTTCACGCAGCCTTTTTGCGGCTGTGCAGATGCCATCTCGTTCTCCGATGGCTCGTTGGGCCAATGCTTCGGGGGTGTTGACGTCATAGGAGCCGCCGGCGTGCGTTAAAACGCCAACCAGTCGGGCCGGTTCTTGAATCGCTTTTGCAACGGTGATTAATTCGGGATCATTGGGTTTTAAACCCGAACGGTGTCCGTCGCAGTCAATTTCAATCAGCGCTTTGATCGGTAAATTTTCTTTTTGGCAAAAGTCACTGACCGCCTGAGCGGATTGAACATTGTCCAAAATGATTTTTAAATCCACGCCTTGACGTAAAAGAGCTGCTACACGGTAAAGTTTTTGTGGAGCAATACCAACCGCATAGATCATGTCTTTAACACCGTGAGAGGCGAATTCCTCGGCTTCTTTTAAAGTCGATACGGTTGCCGGTCCCTGTGGCGTCCAAAGCTGCCGTTTAGCGACTTCCCAACATTTGCTGGTTTTCAGGTGCGGACGCAGAGTCACACCCAGTGATTTCGCCCTGTTGCGCATACGCTCAATATTGGCATTCATTTTCGACTCTTCAATGATGAGAGCCGGGGTGTCGATTGTCAGAAGATCCATGTTAACCTCAAAAAAGTGCTGTCCTTATGGATTTGTTTCAATAAAAAATTATTTATTCAATAGAAAAATCTCTTTAATTATAGTGCTTCCGACTATGCTACGTGCTTTTTCAACTTTAATAAGAAAAAAAACGACTGCCGGTTAGGACAGTCGGTTGCAAAAAAACATTTTGATTTTAATGTTTAGTCTTTGCGATTATTGAGTTCTTCGAAAAGCATCGGGACTTCATTCAAAGAGTCAATCACGTAGTCGGCGCCTGCGTTAAAGAACTCTTCGCGAGCCTTCTTACGAAGCTTATATTGTTCTTCAAGGCTCAAGGCATCCCAAGAAGCGCGATCCAAACCGATCTGAGAACTGCCTTCGGTTACACCAACGGTGATCAAACCGGCGTTTTTACCTTCGCGGATGTCGCTCATGGTGTCACCGATCTTGACGATGCGGCGCACATCGGCCAATTGCAGGCGGCGCATGTTTTCAAAAACCATGTAGGGCCAGGGGCGACCGAAACCGCCCGTGTCATCGGCCGTGACGAATGTGTCAGGGCTGTAGCCAGCGCGAGCGGCTTCTCGAGTGACCACTTCCATCATGCTCGTGGTAAAACCGGTCGTGGAACCGATTTTAACGTCGTTATCACGCCAGAATTTGACGGCATCCAAAAGACCGGGTTTTAAATCACAGTGACGAGGTAAAACCGCCATCAAGGCCGGTTCAAAGTCAGCATAGATTTTTTCGACATCGTCACTATTGGCTTCGCGGCCGTACTTTTCTTTCCAGCAAGCGGCGATACGCGGCATGGCAAGCATGGTGCGGATGTGATCGCGCTTTAAAAGGCCCATCGGAGCACGGGTTTCGTCGTCGGTGACTTCAACGCCAGCGCGGCGGAAGGCTTCCTTAAAGGCGGACATAGGGCTCGTGGAGCCGAAATCGACAGCGGTACCCGCCCAGTCGAGAATGACAGCTTGAATCTTAGCCATGGTTAACCTCTTTCAGATATTGAGCAAAAAGTTCGAGAACGCGGTCAACGTCTTCTTCGTAGATTTCACCGATATTGCCCAAACGGAAAGTGTCGCGTTCGGTGAGTTTACCCGGATAGATCACATAGCCGTGGCTCTTCAAGTAGTCATACATTGAAGCGAAGGTGAAGTTGGCGTTTTCCGGATAGAAGAACGTCGTGATAATCGGACCTTGATGTTCCGGCGTAATGTAGGCTTCAAAGCCAAGAGCCTTCATACCTTCGCGCATCTTCTTGTTGCAAAGGCTATAGCGGGCAGCGCGTGCCGCAATGCCGCCTTCGGCCTTCAATTCCTGCATGGCGCGGTGGAAAGCGGCCACAACGTGCGTGGGGGAGGTGTAACGCCACTTGCCGCCGTCTTTTTCCATCACTTGCCATTGATCGTAGAGGTCAAGCGAAAGCGTGCGAGCATTGCCACGGGTGGCTTCCAAGGCGGCACGACGAGCGATGATGAAGGAAAAGCCCGGCACACCTTGGATGCACTTATTGGCAGAAGACACGATGAAGTCGATACCCAATGCGCCGACATCAATGTCAACAGCACCGAAAGAGCTCATGGCGTCAACGATAAAGGTCTTGCCGGCGCCCTTCACCACGTGAGCAACGGCGGCGATGTCGTTTAAAAGGCCCGTGGTCGTTTCATTGTGAACCATCGAAACAATGGTCACTTCCGGGTGAGCCTTCAAATAGACTTCAACGGTTTCAGCATCGGGAATGTGATCCCACGGAAAGTCCAAGCGTTGATAGTTGATCTTGTGGCGTGCAAGCATCTGGCACATACGTTCGGTGTAAGCGCCGTTCACGAGCACGAGAACCGTATCGTCGGCACCCGGCACAGAGGACAAAACGGATTCAACACCGAAGGTGCCGCTACCTTGCATCAACACGGTCGTGTATTGGTCAGGGGTCACGTGAGCCAATTCCAAAAGGCCGGCACGGACTTCCTGGGTCATCTGTTTGTAGTCGCTATCCCACGTGCAGCGGTCAACGAGCATTTCTTCACGGACGGTGAGCGAGGTGGTCAAAGGACCGGGTGTCAGAAGTTTGTAGGTATTGGGATCTTTCATAAAATTTTTGAGGGGTTCCGCTTATTTCATCGGAACCCCGTCCTTTTCAAGTTTAAATAAAATCTTAAAAATCAATCAATTATTTAGCTTGGCCCTTGACGAGCTTTTGATGAGCTTCAAGCAATTCAACCGTCAACGGTTCCTTGTAAAGGCTCGGATGAGCGGGCTTGTTTTCAGCCGAAACCGTTTCACCCTTGTAGAGAGCCACCGGGTAGTATTGCAACAATTCAGGACGAGCCTTCGTGATGATGGTTTCAACGATCTTTTGAGCGTTGGGGTTGGTCTTGTCGCCCTTGTCGATCACAGCGGCGGCTTCAAAGAGTTGGAAGTTACCTTCAACCGGGTCGATGTAGTCAATCGGCAAACCCTTGGCCTTATCGGCAACGGCTTGGTGACGAAGACCGAAACCGACAGCGACTTCACCGGCGCGCAACTTCTTCAACGGAGCGGAACCGGATTTTTCCAAGTGAGCACCAGCGTTCTTTTCGATAGCGGCGATCGTCTTGGCGCCTTGTTCCTCACCTTCAGCGCTCAAAACGGCTTGAGTCATCAACCAAGAGGTGGAAGAACCCATGATGTCCGGCACAGAGATGTGGCCGGCGTATTCGGGCTTGGCCAAATCGGCGATAGCGGTCGGAGCGGGCAAGCCGGAAGACTTCAACACTTCGGTGTTCACGAACAAGGCACCGGTGTTACCCAAAATCGGAGCGTAGTAAGAGGGGGTCGGGTTGACCGGGTCGATCTTGAAGGTCAAATCTTGGAAAAGCTTGGCGTTCTTTTGGAAGCTGTCCAAGTAGTAGGTGGAAATCGTCACCACGTCGGCTTCAATGTTCTTGCCTTCAGCGGCGAGCTTACCACCCAATTCGCTCGTACCGAACGATTGCATGAGGTAAGCACCCTTAAAGCCGTTGTTGTCCAACGCGTTCTTCATCGCTTGTTGAGCTTCTTCGTCAGCATTGGTGTAGATCACCACTTGCTTGGCCGGTTCTTGAGCGGCCGTCTTCGTTTCGGTGCCCGAAGAGCCGTTGTCGCCGCAACCGGTTAAACCCATAACGGCTGCCGAAAGAACGGAAAGCGTGAGAACTGAAATGCGTTTCATGTGTTAACTCCTAAGTTAGAGAGGATTGGCCGCTGATTTGCGGGTCCAATTGAGGTTTAATAAACGTTTCAAACCGGATAAGGGACCAAAGCCCGTGGCCGAACCTTTTTCGGCGTAAGAGGCTAAGGCATCGAAAATCAACTTCGCGGCGACGTTGGTGAAGAACACCAAGAGTGAAAGCACGAAGATTTCTTCGAATTTTTCGAAGTACTGCAATTCTTTGATCTTGGTGGTGAGCAACATCGTGCGGGCACCGGTCAAGAAGACCACAGCACTGATGGTGACCATGGCGCTCACGAAGAAGTACTGCAGCATTTGGAAAATCGTCGGCAATGAGTTCGGCACAATGACGCGCCAGACAGTCTTCACCCAGCTGTCGCCCATCAAGGCACCGGTCGTTTCCCAGCCAGCGTTCATCTTGCTAAAGGCTGACGTGGCCATCATGTAAGGCGTCGTGAAGAAGTGCACCAAGTTAGCCAACACCAAGATCGTGAAGGTATTGGCAATCGGTGTGCCGCTCATCGCAAAGAGGAAACCGATACCAAGCACCATGCCAGGCACCGTGTTGGTGATCATGGCAAAACTATCCATCGTGGTTTGGCACCAACCCGAGAGGTTGGAGCGGGCTTTAACGAGACCGGCCACAAAGCAGACGATGGTACCGATCACAGCAGAGACCAAGGCAACGCCCACGGAGTGTTGATACACCTGCCAGATGGAGGAGTCGCTCAAGATGCGAGTGATCACCGTCAAGGAGAAGACGGGTTGGTACGGCCATTGCTTCACGAAGGGCACCACGAACATCACCACAAAGACCGAGAGCAGGGCAAGAGTGATGAGACCGTAGAAGCCGAGGAAAAGTCCGTCACGCACACGGTTGACTTCCGGTTCGCCCTTACTGAGCTTGTTGTAACGGAAATTGAAGCGATCGGCAAAGCGAAGCAACATCACCGAGGCAATTGACGGTACCAACATCGCCATGGCGATCACGGCACCTTGACCGAAATTGGGGATGGCGCCCATCATGGCCATGTAAAGGTCAATGGCGATCACCGAGTAGGTGCCGGCGATGGAAGCCGGAATACCGAAGTCGGTAAAGGACAGGAAAAAGCTCAGGATGAAAGCCGAGAAAAGCGACCCCATCACCGGGCGAAGCGACGTGATGTAAAACGTCTGCCAGGGGCTATCGCCCATGAGCTTTGAAACCGTCACAAAGTTGCGGTCCACATAGTAGAAGGCGTTATACAAAATCAGGAACGCGGGCGGCAGGGTGTAGATCACGTCCGCGATCAAAAGTCCCCAGAAGCCGTAAATCGAGAAGGGTAATTGACCGAAAAGTTGGCTCACCAGCCCCAAGCGTCCGAACGAATAAATCACGGCGAAGCCGTAAGTGATCGATGGCAAAAATAGCGGCAGCAGCACGATGATCTGGATGACTTTTTTCGCGCTCGGATTGATGCGGGTAAAGTGCAGACCATAGGCGGAAATAAAGGCAAGTGCTGCCGCGATCAAAGCGGAAAGACCGGACACGGTGAAACTATGTCCCAAAGACACCCAAAAGGTTCCTTGCGAGAGCGTTGTCACATAATTGGCAAAGGTCAGGCCGCCGTTTTTATCAAGAAATGACTGAAAGAGGACACAGGCGAGCGGATAGAGCAAAATCGCGCCCAGTGTGAGTGTGACAAGAATGTAAAGAATTTTGAGATCTTTACGTTCTTTCCCCATAAAGGTTAACATTCGTCGACTCCTTAATCCGTAGGGTTTAAGCAACCGCTTGAGCAAAGGCGCCGCTTGGGGCCGCCGAGGCTTTTTGCTCTTGCGTGCTCTGCGCATGTGGCAAGCTGTCGCTGAAAAGCTTTAAGATGTTGGTGCGCTTAACCATCAATTGAGACAGAATGAATTGACGAATAAAGTCATCGGCCGGTTCCCGGATAATGGTTTGGGGATCGGCGAACTGCGCGATGCGACCGTTGTTGATGATGAGAACTCGGTCCGAGAGCGTCAACGCTTCTTCAGGGTCGTGCGTGACAATGAGCGTTGTCAATTGAAATTGACGGGCGATTCCGCGAATGCGTTCCTTGATGCTTTCTTTAATAATGCCGTCCAAAGCCGAAAGTGGTTCGTCCAGTAAAAGGATGCGGGGTTTCATCACCAAGGTGCGGGCGATCGCCACACGTTGTTTTTGACCGCCGGAAAGTTCCCCGATTCGTTGAGCAAGGTGTTTTCTTAATCCCAACAGATCAATTAATTCCTCCACTTCCTCTTTTGTGGAAGCATTCGGGCGGTTGCGTAAACCATAAACGATGTTCTCATAGGCATTTAAGTTCGGAAAGAGGGCAAAGTCCTGGAACACGATATTGAAACCACGTTTTTCCATCGGGACATGGCTTAAATCTTCGCCATCGTAAATGATTTTGCCGCTAGAGATATCCGTTAAACCTAAAATCAAGTTCAAAAGGGTGGTCTTGCCGCAGCCGGAAGGACCGAGAATGGAGACGATTTCACCTTTTTCAATGGATAAAGAAATATCGGACAAAATCTCTCGATCACCGAAATTTTTGCAAATATTTTGCAATTGCAGCATTGCCTTGGCTCCTTACAGAAATATGAATGTTCGCCATTATTTGCCTCAAGCTTGACAGCGCCGTGTATGAAGCGTGACGTTTTTATTAAAGTTTTTTATGACTTATTTCTTTTAGGTTGCTAATAAAAATGCTTGTAAAACAATTGTTTGCAATATTCTTTTAGCTAGTTGTTCGTGTCATTTGACTGTCACAATGTCATTTGAATGTGAGATTTTGAGCAAGGTTGTTCATGCATATGACGCCAATGACACCTTATATAGATGGGCACGGGAAAATATTGAAATGTTGTTATGTAAAAATGTAATTAACAACATAAGAAATTATGTTGATTTGTTATTTTGTAAAAATAATGTTTTCATTTAAACAAGAAATGATTAAAACAACAATTAATAAAAAGATGAAAAGTGTGTTTTTACAAAGGCTATGTCTATTGACGCTATAATCGATTGGAAATAAAGATTTTTATTATTTTCTGATCCGTGTCTTTAATGCTCGATACCTTTCCTAAACAATCTTGTGACGATGGCGCCTCAAACAATCAGAAAAATCGGTTGGATTGTTTTGCCTCGCGCTTAAATGAGCCGCTTCAGGAGTGGTTGCTGAATTTTTCTCGACCTGATAAGCGAGGTTTGGTAATTCGAATTTTGGCCGATGCAGTGCAAAGACGCTGTGTCGCAGAGGTGCGTGTTGATGGACAAACTTTTGTTAATCGGCTCAAAAGTGTAAAGGGTGAGATCAGTTGGGATCAGTGGACTCTTTTTTGTCGTCGTTTGCTCCAAAACTATCAAGCATGGACTTGGGATGGTGTTTATGGGACAAATGTCGTGCTCGAAGTGGCGCGTTGGTCGTTGTCGTTTAGAAGCGCAAGTCCAAAAGATGGCCTGATACGTTGGCATGCTCTAATTAATATAAAAGGATTTGATGTTTGGCCGGGTGCTTGGAATTTAATGCGACAGTCATTGGTTCGGATTTTATTGCCTTTATATTCAGAAGGGGCGGAACGGGCACTCGCCAAAGACGCTTTGATGAAATTTTTGGCTGCAAAGGCCGAAATTAAGGGCACTTTCTGAAAATTTATTTTTGGACCAGTGCAGTCTGATTTTCTTTGCCCGATTTAGTTTCCGACAGCTTCAACGAAAGACTCCGCATATCTAAACTTTCAGAGAGCCAATCAATCAAGTTGTTTAACAATAAAGGCTTCATTTTTGATGTTCTATTTTGTTTTTCTTAACAGTAAGTTCCCGCCAACGTGCATTCTTCCAGTAATACCAGACCACAACGCCCAGCACGGCGTAATAGAACGTGTCAGAAGTCCAAACCCAAGCGACATTTGAAACCATTCTGGAAAGAACATAAGCATAGATTGTGTAACTGATTGAAGTAACGATGGAAACAATCATCGATTCGCGGGTACTGCCAAGGTAGCCGAATACTGAAAAATAATGAACGGCGGGGATGCAAAGCAAATAGCCAAAAAGCATCACTCGAACCGAGGCCACACTTGCTTCGGAGAGCGATTCGATGTCGGTGAAAAGTGCCAGTATCGGATCCGGCCAAAGTCCGATCAAGAGGCAGCACGGAGCGGTGACCGCAAACGAAAGCTTCAAGCCGCGCAGCATCATGGCATCGATGTCGCCGGCGCGATGTTCTCCAAGCAGATTGGCTCCGATGGCGCCACAGGTCGCTCCGAACGCATGAACGATGATAAATAACAAATTGGAAACGGATCGGACAATATTGCTGATGGCAAGCGCTCGTTCACCCATGTGTTCAACCCATACAAAAAAGAGTAACCAGCTTGTCATGATGACTGCTTCTTGCAACATCATCCATCGGCCTAATTTAAACAGTGTTCGTTGAATTGATCGATCAATCCCTTGCCATTGATATAGGCCATAGCGTTTATGCAATTGCTTTTTATGGGTATAGACAACGAAAAAAAGAACCGCCGCAATCTCTGACAGTGTGGAGGCGATGGCCGCGCCGGTGATGCCCAAGGCAGGAATGGGACCAATCCCAAAAATTAACAAATAATTGAGCACACAGTTGGTAAGCACCATTGCGACCGAGGAATAAGTTAAAACACGAGGCAGCAAAATGGACATGAAAAAGCCTCGGTAAAGGACTGCCGCCAGGGCAAAAACAATGCCGATCGTTCGCCAGAAAAAATAACTTTGCGCTTCGATTCTAACGGGTTCTGATTGAACCAAAAGGCAAAAAAGCGGATGCATGACAAGGGGAAGTGCCGCCAAAACCAATAAGGAGAAGATAAGTAGGAAGAGGCGGCACTTCCCCTTGTCATGCA
>URFF01000013.1 GCA_900546995.1 uncultured Sutterella sp. | reverse complement strand
GGTGAGCAACCCGTCAGCAGCAGGAACCCTCCTTGCGAAGCGTAAGGCTAAACAGGGAATCCTCGTTCTTCAGGACGAGGCGGAAGTCAAGCCAAGCGACAAGATCTTCGTAGAGATCTTTAACATTGTTTAGTGTTTCGTTTTGGGGCGAATCAACAAAAGTGTGATACCTGTTGCTATGAGTGCCACAGCACCGGTCAAGCCAAATTGTGTAATGCCCGGTGTTGAGCTTAAGCCGATGATGCCAAAAGAAATTGCCATCGCTAAAAAGCTAAATGTCGTTAGGCTGAAGCGGGTTTCGTCATCGTCGTGAGCGAAGTAAATCAAGGCCAAAATAATCCCACAACCGTAGCATGCATTGATGGCAATGGCGCTAAATGCTGTAAACGGCATTCCAAACCAAGATAGGACAGCCACACTCAGTGTAATACCGATCAACGGCGGGATAACCACTTTGCCAGAACGAAAACCGTAGTGAAAGAGGCTCACAGTAACTGAGCAGACTACAAAGAGGGCGAAAATTCCGACAAAAATGAAACGGTACTGATCAAGCAAATGATCGATATCTGCCTCGGTGTCAACATACGAGGCGCCGGCAATGGCATGCGAGAGGTCAATCAATTTTTGAATACTTTCATCATCGATACCGGCAATTTGAATAATGGAGCTGCTGCCATTAGGGACGTCCAACCACAGGTAGCGCGAGGTTGAGGCCGTGGGCGAGTTAAGCCACTCTTCAAAGGATATGTCGAGTTGTGGAGGATCTGGCTCACGAATATCAGTTTCCAAGAGTTCCGACAAAGGTTTGCGCACTTTATTAAACATCAAGTGGCGAATGTACTCAATACGATGCTGTCGCTCAATGGATGGGAACCATTTGGAGACACATGTCGTTGTCATACCGTCATCGGTGAGCCCTCGCTGGACAAAAACAAGCCTCAAGGCCTCTTCAGCCATCAAGGTTTCTTGAGTACTGGGTGTGGTGATCAAAAAGAACTTTGTGGTGTTCGGCAACATCATCAGTGATTCAACTTTGTCGTGTTCCTGAACCACGTCATCGGGAATGTTGACGAAATCGCGAACACTCTGATGGAAATTGAGTTGGAACATCCCAATTAACACAAAAAAGGCCAGAGCCGTTAATGGAGCCGTGTAGTCTGAGGGTTTACGTTGCCAACGAGCTAATGAAAAGCGGGGAAAATACCGGCAATATGTGGCCATCTTTTTCGTGAAATCAGTTTGTCCAATAGGCGGCCCGGCAAGAAATGGGAAAAACAGAATTAGGGTAATGGCGCCACTGACAGCCGAAGCGGCGAAAAAGATCCCGAGTTGTTTGATGGTTGGCATCGGCGCCAGATAAAGAATGGCGCCGATCGTGATGGCAATCCCCAAACACCAGGCAATGCGACTGAGAAGTCGATCTAGAATTCTTAACGGACTTTCTTTTGGGTAAAGTCTTTGGGTGAATAGATACAGGGCAACAAAAACCACATTAAGCCCCGTGACAGCGCTTCCGGCCACTAGCGTCCAAAGAGAAATTTTTTGGAACACAACCACCATGGTTGCCAAGGAGAAAGTGTAGGTCGCAAGCACGCAAAGAACGGTGAGGTATGCCATGCGTTTAGAACGGCTCCATAAACGCAGCAAAAAGCCAATTAGGAGGATGTGAAAGCAGACGATGGCAACGAGCTCAGACACTTGAATACGTGCCATCACACTACTTTCATAGGGTTGACCATGAACAAGTATTTCAGCGTTAGGGTCGAGTTGAGTGGCAAGATTTTGAAGTCGGATGATCGAATCGTTGAGCGCAAAAGGATTCAAGGCATCAAGATTGTCATTGGCTCTGTAAAGAAAAATGCCCCAGACCTTATTTTCTGCGTAGAGTTTCAGGGTATCGCCTCGTTGCAGCAAGGTGCTTTTAGGCATTCGCTTTTGAGCCCATTGGGCAAAGAAACCCAGTGGGTCATCGGTCTTGGCGATAAAGGTGGAGTGGCCGACCGCTGTGAGGCTCTCAACAGCGCGGGCAAGCAACGCTTCATCGCTTAGCTGCATCACCGTGTGTTGATCAATCAGGTTCATCAAGCGGTTGGAAATTAAGCGATAGAAGGCAAAGTATTCGTTAATGTCCAAGCCGCTGAATTGAACCGCCTGTAAGGATTGTGGGGGCGACCATTCGCGTTTGATTTTCGTAATGTAGTCGTCAAAATCTCGGGCTTTATCCGCCGAGAATCCAACCATGAAAATGGTTCGGTAATTTTTAATGGGGGACAAGTTTTTTTGAGCAGCGCTACGCACATCATCAACCCAAGTGGTTGGGTAGATGTTGGCTAAGTCGTAATCAATGCCCTCTTTGACGATATGGTACACATTGATAGATAAACAAAGCACCAATAAAAGCGACCAGGCGACAGCAAGCGCTCGTAATGACTGTAAAAGAAATCTACGGATTCGCAAGGTCGGCCTCCTCTTCAGATGATGAGCCGCTTGAAAGCTCCATATTCGTAAAGCGCAAGGTGTTAAAGTCGCCCGAATAGTTTTGCATTGTCATACTTTCCGGCATTTCTTTTCCGCGAATCTGAATATGCTTGACAATGCTGCGAGTGAGGTTTGTTTTTGGAAAAAAATCTAGTTGCCAGCCTTGTTTGTCCTCATGAGCAAAGATTTGGAAGTCAAGTTCCAATGAGTTAAAGTCTTTGGAAAACAAAGCCCAGAGCACGCGATTTTCCAGACTGGTTGCGGGGGATGCGGATGAAACGATCCGTTGGCCTCGAAGGTGTACGTAAGTTTTAAAAGACTGCTCGGAGTAAACCGTACTGGTCGGTACTTTGTCTTGAGTTTTCCATAAAAAAACAGAATCTCTCCAAAAAACAAAATGACCCTGGGTAACAAACGGTTTGGGTACATTAACAAGTTTTTGGGTTTGTGTGTAATGACCTCGAATAAGCGGTGCTGTTGGGATTTGTTCAATAATGGAATCCAACACGCTCGAAGAGGCTTGGCCCATAACGGTCAACCCAAATAAGAGCGTGAAAAAGATTCGAGCAGCGGTACACATGAGATGAGAGCACTATCAAAATTAGCGTTCTCATTGTACGGCAGTCGCTTTAAAAATTCCTCTTGCAGTCAAGGATGAGCTGATAGTCTTCGGCAAAGTTATCAACAACAATTCGTCCGTTTGGCGTACTGATTGAGGCCCCCATTAAATAGCTAACCTGAATGAGTGGTTTTTCATTGGAATCAATGACTCTGCGTTCAAACTCGGTTTGAAGCAGTTGATTGTTTTTAAGCTGTCGTGAGATGGCAGATTGAGGCCAAAAACTTAAAGCAATATCCCGAAGCATGTCCTGAGCTTGTAACTCATCAGGAATTTCACTTGTTCGCACTTCGTTTATTGTTTCTCCGTTGTAGTCAATTAACCAGATGACCTGATTATTCGACGTAAAGGTTAGAGAGACCGAGTGGTTGTCACTTTTTAATTGCCCGTTTGCTTCAAAAAGCGTTTCGCCTGTTTTAAAGCGAGTTTGTATGGAGGCATTTAATGTCTTTTGCAAAGCGTAGGGGTAGGCGTATAGTTTGGGAGCTGTGTTATTGCTCGCATACACCGATGTGGCAACGGGATCGTCTGCGCTTAAAAGAGAGCAGGCAGGCAGAGCGATTGTCAGGGATGCGATGAATATTGTCCGCAATTGTTTCACAAGGAAATCCTTTTTCTAAACAGAAAGTCGAAAAAGTCCCGGCCATTCGGTCGAGACTTTTTGTGGTTAACAGCTATTGCATGGCGGCTTTTTGCTTTTTCAGTGCATCTGACTGCGCCTGCAGAGAATTCACTTGAGACTGAGCTTCATTGAGTTCAGCCTGAACAAAATCATCGGCCCTTGCAGCGCGTGCTTCAGCCATTTTCTTTTGTAAATCGACTTGAGCGCGTTTTAATTCAAGATCCAGCCGCTTGATCTTAAGATCAATTTCTCGGGACTCATCTTCATAAGCTTGTAGCTTCGCCTGTCGCTCTTGTTGTGCTTTTCGTTGAGCGGCTTGCTCTTTTTGACGGGCTTTTTCAGCTCGCTGCTTAATGTCGGCTGCACGTTTGGCCGCTTCTTGACGCTCGGCTTCCTTAGCCGCATCAATCGCCTTAATTTCTTGCTCAGCCTGATAAATCCGGGCAATTTGTTCGTCCATTGACATTTGAGCGTTGGCGCAAGGCAAAGCGATCAACGCAGCCAAGACTGAGCTGCTAACGAGAAGTTTCTTCATATTGCGCTATCCTTTCTCTATAGGTTAAGGCCGAGCACAGCCGTAAGGATTATTCGGTTGAATACGAGTTTCGGTTGGCGACGTGGAAATCATCACAGCCAAACCGGTCTTATATTCGCAGGGACGCCCCACCTGAGCGGAGTTATAAATCTTGTTGTCATAGCGGAAAGTCAGCTGCACACCGTCAACATAGCTTGTACGAGAGCCCGCTACAGCTCCTCCAGCGATATTACCGACAGCAGCACCGGCTAAGCCGCCCAAAACACGCGAACTGGTATCGTGGTTGTTGTGACTGCCAATAGCGGCACCCGCAACCGCCCCGATGATGGTTCCGATGGTTTTGGCATCGTTACGATTGGTGTCATTGTCAACAGCGACCCTGGCTTGTCCGATGGCCAAGATTTCAACAGTACGGACTTGTTGAGCTTGGTTAACAGCCCCAGCCTGATAAGTGTCTGAACGATAATAGCGACCGTCATTTGCGCAACCGGCAAGACCGAGAGCAGCCAAAGCAGCAAGAAGAGCCAACTTTTTCATAAAAATCCTCTGAGTCAATGAAATTGAACTAAGATCACTTTAACGCAAAAATGAAGTGCTTGCTCTGATTTTGAGGATTAAAATACAGGGTTTGGTAATTTTTGTAACGATTATTTGAAAGGCACGTTATGACGGGGAATATTGCCTCTGATGATGAAGATGATGAAGACGTGAGTCTTCCTGCATTGCCTCATGGAACGAAAAATTATATGACCCCACAGTGCTACCGTCGGATGTTGGATGAGCGTGAGCACTTGGTTCGTGTTGAACGACCTGAAGTTGCCAACATCGTGGCATGGGCTGCGAGCAACGGTGACCGAAGTGAAAACGGGGATTATCTGTACGGAAAGCGCCGATTGCGAGAGATCGATCGTCGAATTCGTTTTTTAAGTAAACGCATTGATTTTGCGGAAGTTGTTGATCCCGCGACAAGACCGGCAACCGATCAAGTCTTTTTCGGCGCAACAGTGACCTATGAAGATGATGAGGGTCAAGAACACACGATTCGTATTGTTGGTATCGATGAGGCCGATGCCAGTGTGGGAGATGTTAGTTGGATTAGCCCGATTGCCCGAGCATTGTTAAAAGCTCATGAAGGGGATACGGTGAAGTTGCCCACTCCCTCCGGTGTGCAACACTTGGAAATCATCGAAGTGAAATATTGCTAAGAAAAAAATCAAAAAAGTGCTTGCATTTATAAAAAAGTATCTATAAAATGCGTCTTCTCGTTTGGGGGTATAGCTCAGTTGGTAGAGCACTTGCATGGCATGCAAGGGGTCAGCGGTTCGAATCCGCTTACCTCCACCACAATTTGAAGAGTCTCCATCGTCTAGAGGCCTAGGACACGACCCTTTCACGGTCGGTACCGGGGTTCGAATCCCCGTGGGGACGCCATTGCTTAGAATCCCACTACTTCGGTAGCTTGGGATTTTTTGTTTCCGTTTCTTTGGTTCTCTTGCCGTCCAAGATAAAGAAAACGCCCAACCGAAATGGTCGGGCGTTGATAAAAACTTTTAAATGCTGCGCATCACGACAATGATAATAACCGCCGGTGATACGACCCCGATACCGATTCGCAGGCAAGTGAGCATCATCGGGGAGAGAGCTTTTGCCGTCGTGAGCTGATGGCGCGTCGTCGGCCAATTGACCCATGCGGCAACAATGGCTAAGCCGAGTGCGGCAAATGGCATCCCGACGTTACTCGTTAAGTAGTCAAGTAAATCAAAGATGGTTTTACCAAAAATTTTGAAATCAGCGAGTGCACCGAAAGAAAGTGAGCAGAACACGCCGATGGCCATGATGGCGATTGAAGCAATGGGTACAGCGGTACGACGTGGAATTTTCAGGTCGCCCAACGCTGCGGTAACGGCTTCTAAAATGCTAACCGAACTTGTGATGGCGGCAACGATCAAACAGATGTAAAACAGAACCGCAAAGAATTGGCCAAAGGGCATATGAGCAAAAACGGCGGGCATGGTGACAAAGGTTAAGCCCGGTCCAGCCGTAGGTTCCAAACCAAAGGCAAAGACCGGCGGCATAACCATTAAGCCACCGAGTAAGGCCGCCAAGATACCTAAAAATGCCACCCAGGCGGTTGATTGAGGGAGGTTGTCAGCTTCAGATAAATAAGATGCATAGACAATCAGCGTACCGGCGCCAACGGAAAGAGAGAAGAAGCAAAAACCCATGGCATTGAAAACACTATTTGCATTGAAGTGTTCCCAGTCAAGGCTAAACATGAATTCGACACCAGCCCATGCGCCCGGCAAGGTAAGACCGCGCACAATCAAAATCAACATCAAGATGAAAAGTGTTGGCATTAGGTATTTGGAGAGACGTTCAATACCTTTTTGTACGCCAAAAATGACGACACCGGCAGTCATCAACATAAAGACTAACTGGTAGCCGATACAAGTGATCGGATTACTGACGAAACTGCCGAAATAGCTTCCCAATTGCTTTACATCGGTAATGATGCCGTTACCCAACGCGGCATCGACGGCATAAGCCACGCACCAACCGCCAACGGTTGAATAAAACGTCAGAATCAAAAAACCGGTGAGCGTTCCAATGAAACCAAATAATCCCCAAAAACGGCTGCGGCCAACACGAATCATGCTGTTGATACTGGCGGCGCGACCGGCGCGTCCGACCACTAACTCAGCTAAAAGTAAAAACATGCCGATTGTGAAGCAAAATAGAATGTATGGAATGATGAAGGTTGAGCCGCCGTTGGTTCCCGCCATATAGGGGAACTTCCAAATAGCGCCAAGGCCGACTGCGGCTCCGGCACTAGCCAGAATAAAGCCGAGCTTTGAAGTGAATTGTGCTCTTGTGGACATAATGAAATACTCTAAATTCTGAAAAGAAGTCGTGACACTTCTGGTTATTTAAATCGTTTTTGGCTGATTGAAGGGAGAAACAGGGGAAAACCCGTTCTGACAGACTGAAAAGTCTTTAGCGTACACGCCCTGCGCCCGCCATCGCCACAGCGACGCAGGGCACCATAAATCGAATTAATACGCGGACAAACCGCTCGGCGTTAGTACTCATGGTCAATTCTGATATTACGCGGTAAAAGGTTCATTATCTGTTTTGCGTAACGTTTTAGAAGGATAACAGAGGGATAACAAACTAGCATGAGCAAAATCCCTCAGATGAGAGCAAAAAACTTTTACAGACCGATTTCTTGAGCCATATCCCAAAAAACGCGGGCCGCTAGCAGCAAAAAGAAACTGCCTCCGACACAATTAATGACTTTAGCGACTTTAGGTGTTGATAACAGTTGTCTGAAATTTGAAGCAATCCAACCATATCCGGTGTGAATCAGGAAAACGATACAAAAGTAAGTCAGTGACATGACAACCACTTGACGCGTGAAAGAAAGCTCGTGGTCGGTGAATTGTGGAAAAAGCGAGACAAAGAACATGATGAGCTGAGGATTGGTCATCTGTAATGTGACCCCTTGCAGCCACAGCGAGCCTTTTTGGGTCATGGAAAACGGAGCCGCTTTTTCTTTGTTGGCCAGATCAAAACTAAACGGTTTGGCTCGATACAACCGAATCCCCAAATAAACAATAGCCGGTATGGTATTTATTTACCAACCGGCTACGAAAAATTTTAAATTCCCGTTGCGATAACCGTTAAGACAAGAATCGGCGAAAAGATGGCGATACTCCAGCGCAACACTTTATAGGTTAATTCGCTGTGCGTTTTGTCCCCGGCAATAAAAGGTTTGACCTTATCCCAAGCCAACCAACTCGCTAAAACGGCAATCATCAAACCGCCTATCGGTAAACAAAGATTGGAGGTGATGTAATCAATCCAATCAAAAAATGTTCTTCCCAACCATTTGTAGTCGGCCAGAGGTCCGAAAGAAAGTGCGGAGAAGGCCCCGACAAAGAGCAGTCCTACAGAGGTCACCACCACCGCTTTGGGGCGAGACCACTTCCATTCATCGTGTAAAAAGGCGACGTCAATTTCAAGCATTGAGACCGAACTGGTGATCGCAGCCACCAAAAGACAGGCATAAAACAAAATGGCGAATAAATTACCAAACGGCATTTGCGCGAAAATGGCGGGCATGGTGACGAAAGTGAGTCCGGGACCCGCCGTTGGGTCAAGGCCGAATGCGAAAACCGGTGGCATGACCATCAGTGCACCCAATAAAGAACTCAATATGGTTAAAAAAGCAATCCAAGCCGAAGAGCCGATGAGATCAACTTTACTATCCAAATAGCTACCGTAGGTCAGCATACAGCCGCTACCTAAGCATAAGGAGAAGAAAGTGAAACCCATCGCCGAAAGCAGGGCATCGACTGAAAATGCCTCCGGATTCCAGCTAAATAAATAGCGTAGTCCATCGGTTGCGCCGGGCAGAAAAAGTGTTCTGACAATCAGGATGATCATCAGTATGAAAAGCAACGGCATTAACACTTTGGAGAGCCGTTCAATACCGGAGCTGACGCCGTAGGCGACGACCCAAGCGGTGATAATAAGAAACAGGGCCTGATAACCGATCGCTAAAACCGGATCGGCGGAAATGCTGGCAAAGTGAGCGCCGAGTTGCGCTTGATCACTGACAAGGCCAGATCCTAAACAAGCGTTAACAAAATAAGCGATGGTCCAGCCACCGATTGCTGAATAGAAACTTAAAACGAGAAAGCCCGTGACAACACCCAAATAACCGGCTCGCCCCCAATACTTGCCGCCCAACTTACGAAACGCCGTGACAATAGAGCCAGCGCCAGCCCGTCCGATGGTGAGTTCGGCGATTAAAAGGACTAGGCCTAGCGTAAAAGTCATGAGGATAAAGGGGAAGAGGAAAACCGAGCCGCCGTTTGAGCCGACCAAATAGGGGAATTTCCAAATGGCACCCAAGCCGACAGCCGCACCGGCTGAGGCAAGCACAAAGCCTAAACGGGAACCCCATGTAGAACGCGTCTCTTGCATAGACAGTCCTTTCAGAAAGGGAGTGCAAGCTCCAGGTAGGAGCTTGCAGGATCAATATTCGATTTTAAAACGATGATTCAAATTTGCGACGGACATCCGTCACGTTGGGAATTTGTTTGAGTGCCCGCATGACTCGCATCAGTTGAATGCGATTGTCCACCTGAACCAGTAATTGCAGTTGCGGATCATTTTGATCGTCCGGAATATTCAAGCCAACAATGGAGGCGCCTTCCTGTGCGACAGTTTGAGTCGCATTGGTAATGCTCATTCTCACGTCGCTCACTTTAAGGTCAATCGGCGCAATAAAGTGTTGGTTGGCGTTGTCTCCCCAAGAAGCCTCTTCCCAACGGTCCGCATTATTGGTTTTGGCGTGTTGGGCATGCATACAGCTTGCTCGGTGAACGGTCAGACCGTGTCCTGCGCGCTCAAATACGCAGATCGCATCGCCTAAAACGGGGTGACAACAGCGAGCCAATTGCGCGGTTTGCACTTGTCCGTCAACAATGACCTCAATGGCATGCTGCTCTTGCTTGAGTGGTTCTTTGGCTTGTTCCATGAGCGTTTGTATGCGGTGAAGGACCACTACAAAGCTCGCCTTGCCGGAGCCCACACTTTCGTAAAGCGAAGCGCGTGAGTCCACTCCGAACTCTTCCATGACAGTATTCCAAATGTGATCTGGAATGTTGTCCCACTGTAAGTGGGCGTGGGGCGCTTCGCGTTCGAGCAATTGACGACCGATCTTGACGGCTTCATCAAAATCAAGTGAGCGAAGATACTGACGAATTTCCGCTCGAGCCTTACCACTTCGAACAAAATCCAACCATTGAGGATTGGGGTGGGCGGTCATGCCAGTGACGATCTCTACCATATCCCCGTTTTGCAAGCGGGTATCGATTGAGCGCGTTTGGCTATTGATGCGGCAGGAAGAAACGTGGTTACCTACATCGGAGTGAATTTGGTAGGCGAAGTCGACCGGTGTCGAGTCTTGCGGCAAGGAGATAATCTTGCCTTTCGGTGTGAAGACATAAATCCGATCCGGGAATAGGTCGGCCTTGATGTTTTCGTAAAATTCACTGGTGCTCGAAGACTTTTGCTGCAAGTCAAGTAGAGATTGTAGCCAAGCATGGGTAAGCGTTTGAATTTCCGACTCACTGCCGCGATTGAGCCAGTGGGTCAAAATGCCTTGCTCGGCAATGTCATTCATCTGTTCGGTGCGAATTTGAAACTCCACAGGAGTTCCCGCCGGTCCGATAACGGTCGTATGTAGGCTCTGGTAGCCATTGCTCTTTGGGATCGCGATGAAGTCTTTGAAGCGCCCCTGCACCGGTTTATACATTTGATGCAAAGCGCCCAATGTGCGATAACAGTCCTCACGAGTGGAAACAATCACACGGAACCCGTAAAGATCAAAGACTTCCGCAAAGGACACTTTTTTGATTCGCATCTGCGAATAGATACCGTAGCACGTTTTTTCGCGTCCCAAAACACGTCCCTTGATATTGGCTCGCACAAACATGTCCTTGGGGTCTTTGAGAATTTTTTCAAGGGCGGGTTTACGGTTTTGGCGTGCAGCGATGAGTTCTTTATAAAGAACGGCGTAACGACGTGGATGATAATTTTCCAGGCAAAGTTCCTGCAGTTCTCGGAAACAGTGGTTGATGCCCAAGTGGTGCGCCATTGGAACGTAGATGTCCAATGTTTCTTTGGCAATGCGACGACGCTTTTCCGGGCGCATCACACCGAGTGTGCGCATATTGTGCAGGCGGTCAGCAAGCTTGACGAGTATGACGCGGACGTCTTTACTCATCGCAAGAAGCATCTTTTTAAAGCTTTCGGCCTGAGCGATTTCGTTAGAGGAAAATTTAAGCTTGTCTAATTTGGAGACGCCATCAACGATTTCTGCCGTTGTGATACCGAAAAGCTTGGCGAGTTCATTTTTTGAGTGCCCAGTATCTTCAAGCACGTCGTGCATAAGACCGGCTTGAATTGCCGCGCAGTCCAAATGCCACTCGGCAAGAATACTCGCAACAGCAATTGGATGGGTGATGTAAGGTTCTCCGGATTTTCGGAATTGTCCCAAATGCGCATCATCTGCGTAACGATAGGCGGCTTTAATCCGCTCAACATCCGCACGACTCATATAGGTTTCGCACTTTTCAATGAGTGAGGCGGCTGTGGCGATGACCGCTTTTTTGGGGGGCGTCACAAGAGGCAATTCGGTTGCGTCATCAGGAGCCTCCGGGTTGACGGGTGGCTTTTTAGTGGCATTGTTGTTTTGGGAAAGAACCTGGTGACGAATTGAGGCGAGGATGTCGCTAGAACCCGTTTGTAAAAATTTCGGAACCATATTGCCTCACAATCAGAAAACAAAAAAGCGAAGTCGGACTTATCAACCCAAACCTCGCTTTTTTTATTATTAGGAAATGCGTTTAAACATTTCTTCCTTGGTGGTGACGCCAGCGGCAATTTCACGCAAAGCGACAACCGTCGGTTTATCTTTCGCATCCACGCGAGCAACCGAACCGGAGGACAGTTGGCGTGCGCGTTGCGCGGC
This sequence comes from uncultured Sutterella sp., assembly GCA_900546995.1. Classification (GTDB taxonomy): domain Bacteria; phylum Pseudomonadota; class Gammaproteobacteria; order Burkholderiales; family Burkholderiaceae_F; genus Aphodousia. The sequence continues at coordinate 19,699 of URFF01000013.1, read as the reverse complement.
AGCTAAAACCAATTCAAAACGATTAGGAACCTTTTTCAGGCAATCTTCAACAGTAACACGAGCCATAAGTTTTTATTTTTCCATGTAAGTTAAACAAACCGACTAAAGAAGCGGAATGCCAAGGTGTTTAAAAGTTTCTCGTTCTCGAACAGCTTGAGTTTTGAAACTTAAACGAGAAGCGCGGACAATGGCGATTAAATCCTCCTTTGCCCGTTCAAAATCGTCGTTAATTATAACGTAGTCAAATTGTCCGGCATGAACCATTTCCGCTCCGGCACCCGCCAAACGCCGAGCAATGACTTCAGGCGCATCCGTGGCCCGTTTATTAAGACGTTCACGCAATGCTTCCACTGAAGGCGGCAAAATAAAGACGCCCACTACGTCCGGAAACAGACGCTTGACTTGCAGAGCGCCTTGCCAGTCAATTTCCAAAAGAACATCGTGACCGACGGACAGTTCTGACTCAATCCACTTTTTGGACGTTCCATAGTAGTTGCCATGAACATAGGCCCATTCCAAAAAGGCGTTGTCCTCTTTCATCGCTTCAAATGTTTCGACCGTCACAAAGTGGTATTCACGTCCATCAACCTCGCCTGGACGAGGGGCACGAGTCGTGTGGGAAATCGACAAATGCACCGTCGGATCGGCTTTCAATAAGGCAGCGACCAAAGACGACTTGCCGGCACCGGATGGTGCCGTTACCAGAAACAGGCGACCGGCTTTTTGTTCTAGCATACAAAATCCTCAAGTTGATTTATCCATTTTAACCCAATAGCGAAAGGCTTCGGGCAGGGATATTCGAATAACCTACTGATTTTTGAATAGGTTAATCCCGAATTGTTTTAAAAGAGCGACAGTTTCAAAAACGGGCAGTCCCATGATGCCGGTGTATGAGCCTTCAATTCGCTCGATAAACGCACCGGCTAAGCCCTGAATTGCATAACCGCCAGCTTTGTCGTAGGGTTCAGCCAAGCGGACATAAGTTTGAATTTCTTCTTCTGTTAAAGGCTTAAACCAGACGTAAGAGACACTGACCGCAGAACGGAGATTGTTTTCATCCGTGCCTACCCAAACCGCAGTGCGAACTTCATGGCGTTTCCCAGACATTCGGCGTAAGAAATCACAGGCCTGAGCTTGGTCATCGGGTTTGCCTAAGATCAGCCCATCGGCAATGACCGTTGTATCCGCAGCAAGGACCGGTAAGGGCTCGAGACCGCGATCTTGGATTTTGCCTAGCGCAATCAACGCCTTTTCTTTTGAGACGCGAAGCACGTAATCCTCGGGTGACTCGTTTTCCAATTGAACTTCATCACCGACAAAATTTCTCAATGTGTGATCATTCGTTGCCAACACAATGGGGCGGTAGCCCAACTGTTCCAGAATTTGTTTGCGTCGCGGGCTTTTGGAAGCTAGATACAATTCAAACATTTTAGGCTCTGTGATATGGGTGATTTGTAAGGATACTGAAGGCTCGATAGATTTGTTCAACGAGCAATACACGTGCCATGGCGTGCGGCAATGTCATTGATGACAAACGCATGAGCATGTGAGCTTTTGCTTTGATTTCAGGATCCAGCCCGTCGGCGCCGCCAATGATAAAGGCAACGGATTCACCGCTATCGCGCCATTGTCGAATCTTTTTGGAAAAGTCCATCGTTGTTAAGTCTTTGCCGTGCTCGTCCATCGCCACGACCAGACTATGTTCTGGAATGGCCGCGCGAATGCGTTCGGCTTCCAATTGCATAATCTTTGAAGTGCTCTGACCGGCACGCAATTCCGGCTTAACGGCTTTAACGGTCACGTTCCAATCCTTGGGAAAGCGTCCAAGATAATCGTCGATCGCAGTATCGGCCCAAGCTGGTTGGCGCAATCCAACCGCCACAACGGTAATTTTCATAATAAAGAAAAGCGCAGGCTTAATGCCTGCACTTTTAAAATAAAGAACAGAATTGATTAATCTTCAACAATGCGGATTGTTTTTCCGCGGACTGCACGGGGGCGGTGAGTCACCGGCTTTTCTTCCGATGAAACTTCTTCGGATTTTTTGTCGCCACTTAACTTGATATTGACGCGCTTACCACCCCAGACTTCCTCGAGGTTATAGTATTCACGCATCGCCGGTTGAAGAATGTGAACAATGGCCGCGCCACAATCGACCAAGACCCATTCACCGGTATCAGTACCTTCCAGTCCTAAAACTTCGCCACCAGCCTGTTTGACTTCGCTGCTGACGTTATAGCCCAAAGCACGTGTTTGTCGGTTTGATGAACCGCTTGCGATGATAACGCGTTCAAATTCACTGGTGAGATGTTTGGTGTTATAGACCACAATGTCCTGAGCCTTCACATCTTCGAGTGCGTCAACAATCACGCGTTGCAGTTTACGAATATCCATATTGGTGAATCTCTACCTTGAAAGTTCGGTTAACAATTTGATTTTCTTTGATTGCCAGCATTTTAGCAGAACTTCTTCGAGCTTCCGATGAGAAGGCTTGGAGCACTACTTAACGGTTGCTCCAAATCAACCCGATACCAAAGATAGAAAAAAGGGCCCCGGCGATAGCATCGATCCATTTTCCTAACTTTTGATAGAGTTGGCGCGGACGGTTGCTGCCGAAAACAAGTGCGACAAAACCGAACCAAAGGAATGACTCAATCACTACAAAACAAAATAGAGCCAATTTCATCGCATCGTTGACATCGGGCGTGATGAAGGTAGAAAAAATACTGCCAAAGTAAATGACTGCTTTAGGATTGGCCAAATTGGTAAGCAAACCGTATAAAAAAGGTGAGCGCATATCCGCCATTGTGTTGCCGACAAAGGCTTGTGCGTTGTTCTGAGGTTTAAAAAGGGATTTCAATAACCCGATTCCCATCCAAAGTAAATACAAGCCACCGGCAATGGTGATGAATTGTTGCAGCCAGGAGATCGTTTCAAATAGGATGTGCAGTCCAAGAATAGAGATAGCCGACCAAACAAAAATTCCACCCGTGATGCCTAAAACGCCCAACATGGCCTTACTGCGGGACTGGCTCATGGCAGTGCGTGTGACAAAGAAGAAATCCGGTCCCGGAGACATCAACGCAACCAAATGAATTAAAGCAATCGAAGCGAATAACGAACTCATAATCGGTAATCCTTATTTGAAGGGGAAAGGATTTTAAATTGAATCAATCAAATATGGTTATATGAACTACCGAGACGACGCAAATATTCTCGTGTAGAAGGCATTAGCCATTGCCGACAATACTCAGAATCTACCCCTTCTTTTTCGATCTTATTTCTTAGTTTGGAGGAGGATACAGGACACTGGGGCATTTCAAGAAACACGACTTTGGGGTGTTTATTTTGTAGGAATTGCGAAACCAGAGGTGAAGTCTGTTGTAGTTTTTGACTTCTAGAAAAAACCACGAGTGTTGCCAAGTCAAAAAGTTGTTCCCAGTTTTTCCATGTGTGAAAATTTTCCCATTGATCTGCGCCGATAAGGTAAAAGCGCTCATCATGAGGAAATTGCGAGGCTAGTGTTTGTAAAGTCTCTATCGAATAGGAAGGTTTGTCAGAGCTGACTTCCAATGTGTTGACAGTCATTCGCGGTTCGTCTCTGATAACGTCTTCGATCATCGCGACACGGTCATGCGGCGGGAGAATGATTTGACCGCTTTTTTGCCAGGGATTGGCGGGAATCCACTGTAAGGAATCAAGGTTAAGCGCATCAATGGCTTGGTGGGCTAAAACGAGGTGCCCACGATGGATAGGGTTGAATGTTCCGCCGAAAAAACCGATGCGCATGATCATTGGGAAATCTGCTTTTTAGACAGATTTCCCATGATTTGACTTACTTCATTGCACGATAGCCGATATCGTGGCGGTATTGCATGCCTTCAAATTGAACGGTTTCGACGCCTTTATAGGCTGTTTGAGCCGCTTCTTGGATCGTTTCGCCCAATCCAACCACACAAAGGACACGACCACCGCTTACCGTGGTTTTACCATCAACGGCTTTTGTTCCAGCATGGAAAACGTGCAGCGTTTCGCTATTGGCGGGTAACGCTGTGATTTCAGCACCTTTTTCGGGCTTTTCCGGATAGCCGCGAGCCGCGCACACAACACCTAAAGCGACGCGGTCATCCCATTGCGCTTGAACGGTATCCAATTTTCCGTCAATCGCTGCAAGGCATAAATCAGCCAACGAAGACTGAAGTCGGCTCATAATGGGTTGCGTCTCAGGGTCTCCCATGCGGCAATTAAATTCGAGCGTCTTGACAGTTGTTTCGCCATTGGCGTCTTTACCAATCATTAAGCCTGCATATAAAAAGCCTGTAAAGGGAATGCCATCGGCAGCCATGCCACGTACCGTCGGTAAAATGATTTCATTCATGACTTTTTCATGAATAGCCGGCGTGACAACGGGAGCAGGGGAGTAGGCGCCCATTCCACCCGTGTTGGGGCCTTGGTCGTGATCAAGCAACCGTTTGTGGTCTTGGCTGGAAGCCATCGGGAGGACATGCTCACCGTCAACCATCACGATGAAGCTGGCCTCTTCGCCGGCGAGGAAGTCTTCAATTACGACCCGCGCGCCTGCGGCGCCAAAGCGGTTGTCTTCGAGCATTTCGTCGACGGCTTGATGAGCTTCTTGTTCTGTCATGGCGACAATAACGCCCTTGCCAGCCGCTAATCCATCCGCTTTAATGACAATCGGCGCGCCCTTTCGTGTGATATAAGCATGAGCGGCTTCTGCATCGGTAAAGGTTTCATAATCAGCTGTGGGTACACCGTGACGTTTCATGAACGCCTTGGCAAAATCCTTGGAGCTTTCCAGTTGAGCCGCTTCACGAGTCGGGCCAAAAATACGTAAACCTTTTTCCCGGAAAAGATTGACTATGCCGGCTGCTAAGGGAGCTTCAGGACCCACCAGCGTGAAGTCAATATTTTGCGTGGCAGCAAAATCAGCTAAACGGTTAAGATCGGACTCGGCTAAATTTTCCAACTTTGGGGTAAGCGCTGTGCCGGCATTGCCGGGGGCCACAAAAACTGTACTAACACGAGGGTCTTGAGCTAAACGCCAGGCTAATGCGTGCTCGCGTCCGCCACTACCAATCACAAGAACTCTCATAAGCAATTTCGGCTTGTGCCAGCAATACTTTGGCCAATGCCGCCTCCATCAATCGTTACACGAAGGCGGGCACCTTTAGGTGTCCGCCGCATTGAATCACTTCGCAGTGATAAAGGGTGACGCAGTCTGCGTCAGAAGGTTTTAGTCGTTGAAAACGGCGGTTGTATAAACCTGTTGTACGTCGTCCAGGTCTTCCAATGCATCGATCATGCGTTGCATGCGTTCGGCATCTTCACCGCTTAATTCCGTTTCATTTAACGCCTTCATGGTGACTTCTGCCATTTCAGGCGTCATGCCGGCCTTTTCAAAGGCATCATTGACGGTTTCAAATGCGTTGGGATCGCACGTTACTTCAATACCACCTTCATCGTCCACGATGACGTCATCGGCACCGGCATCAAGCGCCACCGCCATCACATCATCTTCCGTGGCAGAACCGGGGGCAAAGAAAAATTGACCGCAGTGCTTAAACATAAAGGCCACGGAGCCTTCAGCGCCCAGGTTGCCACCGTTCTTACTTAAGATGTGACGGACATCGGCCACCGTGCGGGTCTTATTGTCCGTTGCGGCATCGATCATGAGAGCAGCGCCACCCACACCGTAACCTTCATAACGGGCTTCTTCAAACTTCACGCCTTCGAGCTGACCGGAGCCCTTCAAAATGGCGTTTTTGATCGTGTCTTTAGGCACGTTTCCGGCGCGAGCCTTGGTCAAGGCTAAACGTAAACGGGAGTTGCTGTCAGGGTCAGCACCGTTGCGTGCGGCAACCATAATTTCGCGAACGAGTTTGGTCCAGAGGTTGGAACGCTTAGCGTCCTGACGGCCTTTACGGTGTTGAATATTGGCCCACTTGGAGTGTCCAGACATGGAGAAATCCTTTCAAAATGGTGTACTAAAATGGACGTTTTGTCTTAACATCTTTGAAAACGTCCTAACGTTAACCGAATAATTTTACTCGTTCGATGTCTGTTTGTCTTTGTTAGGACAAAAAAGTTCAAACTGTAGGCTTTCCGTGGTTATTCTGCGGAAGCGACAGGAGCACAAACCTTGCGCTTTTGCAGGTCCCAGAGAGGAATTTAGGCTAAAGCAGATCACTTTAACGAATTTTCTCCTTTGGGTACGAGCGAAGTGGGAACTTCAGAGCGCTTGACAGAAACCCAGGCAAACGTTGCTGAAATTGCTGCGCCAAGGATAGCCAGGGGCCAGCCCGTCAAGTTGCCGGCTAAACCCAGTACACCCCCTATAGCCGCACCGAAAAGCCAGATACAGCCATTGACACGGGTTTGTTTTCTGAGCAGTACAACGAGTAAGGGGATGGCCACTCCCGGTACAAAAAGGGCGTAAGCATACAAAAGCCAACCGATAATATCCGATGACTGATAGGTCAGAAAAACGGCTCCAAAACCAAATAAAGCGATTAATTGGCGCAGTCGGTAAGACTGATCGCCATTGAGAAGATCTTTTTCAACAATGCCCGCCGCTGAAAGTAAAACAGTATCAGCCGATCCGGCCAGAGCACTCAATAGCCCCAGCGCTAAAGCAATCTTGATTACCGAAGGCATCGCTGAACTTTCAGTTAACCACCCAGACAAAGGATTTGTCGCTGAAAGATTCCCAAGCGCCAACAGTGTGATAAGGAGGGCAAAAACCAATAATAATGCAGCCCCCATCCAAGCCCCTCGGCTAGCTGATCGAGAGCTCGAAGCAGCGAAAGTTCTCGAGAAAATGTCCGGGCCGACGATATAGGTCACACCGACCAAAAGACTGAGCTTAGCTAAATCCCATGCGCCAAAGGAGTCATTAAACGGAACCGGATCAATGGCATCCCAATCAATGCCGGCACTTGTGAGGCACCACAATGCGGCTGATACAAATCCACCGGTGAGGAGTGCGGTTTGTAGGGCATCGGTACGTAAAACAGCTTTTTGCCCACCAAAAGCCGTATGCAAAACAATAGCAACCGTCAGAACCAAATAAAAGAGCTCGCCTTGCGAGGCCGGCAAAATGTCCGATAAAAGCGCTCTCATGGCTGTAAATTGGGCGGCTACCACACCGACCCAACTGACCACAATGATGAAGGCGCTCCATCGTTTTGCCGTCTTACCGACCAAGTGACCCAACACATCGGGCAATGTGCAAGCGCCTGTTGATCGAATCACGGGAGCAATCAACCAACCGTGCAGAAATAAACCAATTGCTCCGACACCAAGCCACCAAAATGCCGCCGCTCCAATTTTTTGAGCCAAGGTGCCGATCCCTAGAGTAGCAGATCCACCGATGATGGTGCTCACGAGGGACAAAGCACACAAAATGGTACCGGCACTTGCTCCGGCTGTTAAAAAGTTGACGGCATTTTCTGTTTTAGTTTGCTTTGATCGGTAAACGCTTAACCCAATTAACAACAGAATGTAGAAAGACAATAGAACACAAAGCATTGAGTTAAAGCTCCGTTGAATTAAGCTGGAGAGGTTGCAGAGCTAGAGTTTATAGCAAGGAAAAAATCAATTTTATCAAAAGTACCGAACAAAGAAATCTTTAGAACAAAAAAGTGCACCCCCAAAAAAGGCAGGTGCACTTTTAGATATCGCTTCTACTTCATCAAGCGTTTGAGCATTTCAGAGTAAATGGCAACGCCGATATCAAGGGACGATTCATCGATATCAAAGTCAGCCGTATGGTGACCTCCCGCGCGATCAGAGCCCAACACAAAATAGGCTGCTTTACCGCCGTGGGCTTGGACGCGGCGAGCAAGGATCGTAGCGTCTTCGGAACCACCGAAATTGACGTCGTGGAGAACTTTCTTAACGCCTTCGGTCTTGGAGCAGACATCATCGAGCATGTCAACCATTTCCTTATCGTTAAAGAGGTCGACGGCTTCACCCATTTTTTCAACATGAGCTTCCACACCGAAGCTCTTGGAAACGCCAGCAATGATATTTTGCGTTTCTTCAACCATGTAGTCATTGATTTCGCTATTTTCGCCGCGAACTTCCATGACGAGCTTGGCATTGACCGGAATGACATTGCGGCCTTCACCGGCCACCAAGCGGCCAACGTTCACACGGGTCATACCGGAGCCGTGACGCGGGATGCCGAGTAATTGCGTGACAGCGTGGCAAGCTGCCGCCAAGGCGTTACGACCGGCATTCGGTTCAATACCTGCGTGAGCCGGACGGCCCTTGAAGGTCACATCGAATTTCGTGGTGCACAAAAAGCCGATCGGCGAAGTCACAATTTCACCGCTCTTAGCCACCATGGCGATGTGGCTGGACAAGAAGTAGTCGCAATCGTCAACAACGCCGCTTGCCGCGACAGCTGCAGCGCCACGCACACCTTCTTCTGCCGGTTGGAAGACGATCTTCAATTTCCCGTTGAGTTCATCTTTATGTTCCATTGCCCAGCGAGCAATGGCTAAACCGGATGAAATGTGAGAATCATGCCCGCATGCATGCATCAAGCCGGGGCGCTTAGAAGCCCAGCCTTCTCGGCTTGCACGGTGATCTTGTGAGGGATTTTCCTGCACGTTGTTGCAGTCGATATCAAAGCGCAGGGCAACTGTAGGACCAGGGCGCCCCGTATCCAGAACGGCAACGCAACCCGTAAGCTCCTGCATTTCAGCAAGAAGCGCCTCGGAGACGCCACGCGCCTTGGCGGTTTCAATGGCTTGAGCAACGAGTTTCGGATCCCTGCCGAGGCAATCCTTGCGGGAGACAACTTTTTCTCCCATCAAGACTTCGTAGCCCAGCTTACGCAAATGCTCAACGATGAAGGCCGTCGTACAAAATTCCGTCCAGCCTTCTTCCGGGAATTGGTGAAGTTCGCGACGGATACTGATCAATTGATCATGATAGGCACATTGAGCCATAGTTACTCTCCTAAATACGTAACAGATAATGAGCGTTTTTCGCTCTCTTAGAAAAAAGTTTAGTCCAAAGAAAAAGGGTTGGATGATGAAATCCAACCCTTGTTGACTTTGGTCAGAGACTAACTGACTAGACCATGAAGAGCGCCAAAGCGATCGTTGCGGCTGTCATCGGCAGAGCCGTGCGCTTAGCCACTTCAATCGGGTTAGCCATAGCGATACCGGATACAACAACCATAGCACCGGCAATCGGGCTCATCGTACGGCCTAAAGCACCGGTCAAGAAGGCCATAGAACCCAAGGCCTTGATTTCCATGCCGAATTCAGGAGCGTGCGGCGTCACGGCTTCGTTAAAGGCCATGGTCGCGGCGTCACCGGAACCGGTAATCGTACCCATGATCCACGGACCGAGAGAACCACCCCAACGGGCGATGTCGTTCGAGTGCTTGAGCACATCAACGAACGTATCAATCAAACCAGTGGCACGCAAACCAGCGGCAAACACACCGGCGGCGATGATGATACCCATCACGTCAGCGTAGCCTTTACCCATACCGTTGAAGAATTGCTTGGAGAATTCTTGCGGGTTAGTGCGATCGATAGCCATACCGACCAACAAGGTCAAAACAGCACCGATGACCATGGCTTGTGCCACGCCCATCTTAATGGCAGGGATCCAGAGGTTACCAGTAATCAAGATAGCGATCGGAACGATCGGCATGATCGCCTTGAGCACATTGGGCTTGAAGCCGTCGTCTTGCGTCTTGACGTTAGCCGTGGCGTTCGTGTCACCCTTGTGGTCGCCTAAGACGAAGCAAACGAGCGCGATACCGATCACGGAGAAGATACCGCACATCAAGGACCACGGAGCGTGGTAAGCGATGATGTCCATTTCGGACATACCGGCCATGTCAGCCACGAAGATGTTGTGAGACGTACCCGGCGAGAAGTACGAACCGATCGTACCGCCCATCACGGCAGCGGCAGCGGCGGCAGGCTTAATACCGGCGCGAAGCATCACAGGAATTAACGTGGAACCCACAGCAGCGGCACAACCGGCAGCAGACGGAATTGCGATATTAATCACAAAGGTAATGGCCGTGCAAACCGGAATAAGTAAGATACCCAAACCGCGAATCGGGGAAGCCAAATAGTGAACCAAGCAGCGGTCAGACTGCGTAAAGGTTGCAACAAAAGCGAAACCCATTGACGAGCAGATAGCCATCACCAACGAGCTATTGGTCATTGACTTAGCAAATGAGTTGAGTGCTTCAAGCGGTTGCATGGAGACCAAGCAAAGGAAGAAGCCGGCGGTAAAGAGAACCAAACGCGTTTCAAGGCGCTTGATCAAGGCATATACCGAAACGAAGACAACAGCAATTGCCAACCATTCAAGCAAAGACATGAGACAATCCCTTTAAAGTTATAAGAACCACGAACCACTCCTTTTCTGCGAAAGGTCCTTTGGTCCGCTAGCCTTAAGTATTCACTACTTTCAATATTTTTGAAACAGGGATTACCCTTTGAAAACGGAAAAAAATTCGACTTATTCCGTTAATAAGTACTTTTACCTGCTTTTTTCTCGCTAATTCTTGTTTTCTGGTTTCAGCTAATTTTTGTTTAACGTATTTCGAATAAAATTAAAACGATTTGTTTCTGCTAGATGAGGAGAATTTCATGTCAGAATTCCAATCCAAAGGTGCTGCCTTTGCACAAAAGATTTTTGATGATGTGCGCGCTATGTCAAAAGACGTGCAGGGCGTGACTCGCCAGGCGTTTTCTGCTAAAGAAACGGAAGTTTTAGAGTATCTGACGGCAATCGGTGAGTCGTTGTCGCTTGAAATCGTTCATGATAAAGCGGGTAACGTCTGGATGATATTGCCTGGCAAGGACAGAAGTTTGCCTGCATTTGTGTCCGGCTCCCACGTCGACAGTGTGCCTCAAGGCGGAAATTACGATGGTTTAGCAGGTGTCACTGCGGCTTTAACGGTGGCTTGGTGGATGCGTGAAACCGGGTTTGTACCGGTTCGCGATTACACGGTTTTGATGATGCGCGGTGAAGAAAGTTCGTTCTTCGGGAAAGCCTATATGGGTTCGCTCGGTATGCTGGGTAAATTGACCGAACGTGACTTGGCGCTGAAGCACCGTGACGGGTCTTGCACGTTGGGTGAGGCCATGGCAGGTTGTGGCATCAAGGCTGAAGACGTTACCGGTGGCAAACCTTTGGTGGATGTGAACCGCATTGCGGCCTTTGTCGAATTGCATATCGAACAAGGCCCGACGCTGGATTCTCAAAAAGAGGCTCGAGCCGGCGTGGTCACTGGAATTCGCGGCAATATTCGTCACAAGGCTGTCAAAATCATCGGTGAGGCCGCTCACTCAGGGGCAACCGATAAGCCTTATCGTCATGACGCATTGATGGCCTTTACCGATTTGATGCAACGCATCGACCGTGCTTGGGATCGTTGGCTTATCAAAGGCGAGGATTTGGTTTATACAACCGGTGTTTTGAAGATGGCTTCTAGCGCTGCCATTTCCGTGATTCCCGGTGAGGTCACTTTCTCCGTTGATATTCGCAGTTTAAGCACGGACACGGCAGAACGCTTCCATACACTGATGCTCAAATACGCAAAAGAAATTGAAGAAGAGCGTGGCGTGAAAGTTGAATTCGATGCCGCTCTTTACACTGCGCCTTCCGGTGTTGATGCGAACTTGAGCAAAGTGCTCGAAGACAGTGCCGCCGCAGAATCAATTCCCTTCATTCGTTTGGCTTCCGGTGCGGGACATGACTCTGCCGTGTTAGGTAACAACGGTATTCCTGTTGCCATGATTTTCGTTGCCAACCAATTGGGGTCTCATAATCCCCATGAAGCGATGAAGACGGAAGACTTCATGCAAGGCGCTGAGATCTTGTGGGCTGCCGTTTCCCACTATGATGCACATTAATTAAGTGAATGGAAGGTGCCAGCAACTGCTGGCACCTTGTTTTTATGCCAGCCAAACAATCTATCGTCCCGATCAGTGCTGTTATTGTTGACGGCTCGCCACTTTTTCGAGAGTCGTTGGCAAAGCTCTTGCACGATGATGCGCTTTTCGGTCATGTGGCCGAGACAGGAGACAAGCATCTGGGAATGTTTTACATGGAGCGTTTGCGTCCAGGGCTTCTCATTGTCGATATGCATATGAAAAATGACATAGCGACGGAGCTACTTCGGTACGCTAAAAACATGGACCATACGACTCGCGTGATTATGCTCACGGATCGTGATGATAGTGATGAACTGATGACAACTGTTCAGCTTCAAGCTGAGGGCTATATTTCGAAGCTCATTGAGGTGCCTGAGCTTATATCGCAAATTAAGCGGGTTGCTCAAGGGCAAATTGTGGTAAGCAATCGTTTGATGGGCGCTTTGGCTCGTGCGTTTCGTGACGATACGGGAGAAGTTGACCGTGATTTGACGATCTTGACGCCAAGAGAACGTGATATTCTTCGTTGCTTATCAATTGGTATGACCAATCAAGAAGTCGGAGAATATCTGAGCATTTCATTGGAAACCGTCAAAGTTCACGTCAAACATATTCTTCGTAAATTGGGTTTCGCATCCCGAACCCAAGCCGCGTTATGGGCTAGGGAACGGGGAATCACGATCTAGTGGTTACTGGCAAAGATAAGCTCTTCCAATATGAGTGACGTTTTCCAACTCATTGTCTTCGTTTGTGTTGTTTAGCGTTTCAACAATCACCACCACATTGGCGCCGAGTTTTCCTGCTTCGTTTCGTAAATCATTTCGAGCGCCGATGGCGAGATTTTGGTTACTTGTCCAACCGCCGGTTAGCCAATTGCCTTGAGAGCCTGCAACCTCACCTTTGTAAGTGCAATGATATTGCTCTGGGATGGATTGCACGATGACGACTTGTTCACCGGTGGTCTTAACAGAGTTGGCCATACAGCCCGTTAAAGCAATCAAGCCCAATCCTGCCAAAATGACATAAAGTGTGCGCTGCATTATTTCTGTCCTTATGGTTCTTTAACATTTTTAATGTTAACAAAAAAGCACGCAGCTAAACTGCGTGCTTTTCGTAAAGCTTAACAGCTAACGTGAAGATTACTTCCACCAGTTGTTAATCGGTTCGTACTTCACGATCGGTTCGCCGCTTTCAACCAAAGCCTTACCGTTGCTGTAGTACGTCCACATCGTCATGGAACCGCAGGCGATCATGAGGACCACCACGCAGTACATCACCTTGCGCAAAGCTTCGCGGTTGCCGGAGCAAACGTCCCACTTAACGGCCAAGCGGTACAAACCGATCATGCCGTGCAATTCCGTGGCGCACAAGAAGATGAACGTCCAGACCAAGCCGTTATGGTAGGTGTGAACAGAAGAAAGGTTCGGTCCGATAGCATGCGGGTCAAGCAACATCGGGGTCACGTGCGGGAAAACCATGCCGGTCAAGATAACAGCCGTCACGATTTGAACGATCCACAACGTGGTGTCGCGGTGAGCGATGAATTGATATTGGCTCTTGATGTTATGGAACATGCGATAGCTCGTCGGGAAACGACGCAAAGCCATCAAAGCGTGGATGATCACGAGCAACGTGATGGCGCCGATCAAAACGACGTGCATCCAAGCGTTTTCTTCACCGTTGATGGGGTAACCACCGGAGAAGGCCACCAAGTTCCAGAACACGTCCTTGCCCAATTGGATGGAAGACGTGAAAGCCATATGGCAGAACAAGAAGATGCCCAACAACAAACCCGTGACGGATTGAGCCACGTCACAGATTGCAGGCCATCTGCTCTTGCGCTTAGCATTACGCAATTCCACACCAGCAATGATTTCTTCGCTGTTGGGGACATTGGAATACTTTTCTTGATCAGAGCTATACATCGACATGATGTTTTTTTAACCTTTTATAGAGAAGTTTAAGTCCTAAAGCGCGGTCCAAGCACTTAATGAGACATTTTCCAAAAACGCAAAACAGACAATCCGGCACAGCAGCAGGAGAGTCGTTCCGTCAGTGCGTATCTTGCACTATTCTGAAGGAAAAAGGTTTGCGTTATGTCATAAGTTTTGAGGTTTTTTCAGCTTAATTTAAGAAAGATTTTTCTAAAATCAAGGGTTAACCCTAGTATATTGGTTAAAAAATAAGCAAATTTTCAACAAATATGAGGGTTAACCCTCGGTTTTGTGGTTTTGAAAAATCTTGTCTAAAGCGTGCCGAAAAGACGATCGCCGGCATCACCCAATCCCGGGACAATGTAAGCGTTCTCGTTGAGGTGATCATCAAGGCTTGCCGTGTAGACCTCAATATCCGGATGCAGTGATTGGAATGTCGCAACACCTTCCGGTGCACAGACTAACGCCATAAAGATAATGTGCTGAGCATCAACACCACGTTTTTTCAAAACATCAACGGCATGAGCGGCAGAGTAGCCGGTGGCAAGCATCGGATCGACAACAAAGAAAGTGCGATCTTTCAGATTGGGTAGTTTGACTAAATACTCGACCGGGCGTTTATTTTCGTCCCGATACATGCCGATATGACCCACACGGGCTGAGGGCATCAAGTCCAATAGGCCATCGGCCATTCCTAGACCAGCACGCAGTACCGGAACAATAACCGGTTTTTTATTTGCCAAAAAAGGTGCATTGAATTTGCAAAGTGGGGTTTCGATTTCTCGGGTCGTGAGTTCTAAATTGCGGGTGACTTCATAACCCATGAGCAAAGCAATTTCTCTGAGTAATGCACGAAAGTCTCGTGTTGTGGTGTTTTTGTCGCGCATAAAGCTGAGTTTATGTTGCACTAGCGGATGATCAACAATATGCAAATGCGGGAAACGAGGATCTTGGTACATAAAAAGACTCCTTTTTTGAATAACCGTTTCATCTTAGCGATTTTTTCTCTAAATGGTCATCTTTTTTGTTTTGTGTCATTGTTTTTCTGAGAGGTATCGCTTTGCGAGCGTTCGTGTTACAGTGTCACCGTGCTGTTTATTTTTGCTTAAAGGGTCCACGATGCATCTGCGTACAGTCTTTTTGCTTTTGCTTTTCGTCTTTTGCTCGATTTTCCTGATTGTCAATTGGGAAGGGGTGATGGCAGATGTGACGGTCAATTTACTCTATACACAAATCCAAGCGCCATTGGGGCTTATTTTGCTATTGGGGCCTGGGCTGGTGATTTTGATTTGTTTGATTTATGGCTTTGTCCAACAGGCTGCTTTATCGCTTGAGTTGCGTCGTGTTAACAAACAATTGCAGGAAGCCAGAGACTTAGCTCAAAAGGCTGAACGATCTCGCTATGTTGAACTCAAATCAGATTTACAAAAACATTTACTGGATTTGCAAAATCAAAGTGCCGCGCGCCATTCGGCATTAGTTGCGCGTATTGATAATTTGCAAGAAGCAATGGATTCAAGCACGCAAGAGACCGTGAATTCTCTTTCCGCAAGTGTCGGAGAGGTTGAAGATCGCCTGGCTCAATTGGTTCAATTAGCTACAGAAAAACACATTGAGGTTCGCGATAAAGAAGCACCGGCGAGTAACAATCCAGAGAAGAAATAGCATTAAGCCTCGGAGAAGTACCGAGGCTTTTTTCTGAGAGCAGACGATTTAGCGTTTGGAGACTTTGCGTACACACCAGTCGCCGACGCTTTGAATGACTTGCACGAAAACCACCAAGATCAAAACAACCGTCCACATCACTTCGGGCATGTAGCGATTGTGTCCATATCGGATCCCAATATCGCCCAGACCGCCGCCACCAATGGCTCCAGCCATGGCTGAATAACCGACCAGTGTGATGATGGCAATCGTAATGGCAGCGACGATGCCCGGCATCGCTTCGGGAATTAGAACTTTCAGAATAATTTGCATATCAGAAGCACCCATTGATTGAGCCGCTTCAATCAACCCCCGATCAACTTCACGAAGGCTTGTTTCAACCAAACGGGCAATAAAAGGTGCAACACCAATCACTAAAGGCACTAATGTCGCAGCCGTGCCGATTGTTGTTCCGACAATTAATCGCGTCAAAGGGTAAATGGCAACCAATAAGATGATAAATGGTGTCGAACGAATGGCGTTGACAATAACACCGACAACCGTATTGGTCGCGAGTTTCGGCATCAGGCCGCTTTTATCGGTCACGTGTAGTAAAACCCCGAGAGGAATGCCAATAATGCTGCCGATAACACCGCTACCGAGTACCATAATGACGGTTTCGATGAAGCCCTCACCTAAAAGGGAAATAATTTCAGGTGTCACAGTACCACCTCTTCGTAATCCACTTTATTTTCAGTTAAAAATTGCAGCGCTGCCCGATAACTAGCTTCATCCGAACTTTCAGCCAAAATGGTCAGCATTCCGAAACTGGTGCCTTTGAGTTCTTCCACCTGACCTTGGAGAATATTGAAGTCGATACCGAAGCGTCGAGTCATGGCCGAAAGCACCGGTTGAGTCACTTCGGTTCCGACAAACGTTAAATGCAGCAAACGGGCATAGTGCCCCCGCTGCGCTGCCTGTCCGATACGTTCACGAACGGAGTGATAGATTCGTTCAGGCATGTCATGAACGACAACATCGGCGAGCATGGCGCGAGTGGTGGGGTGTTTGGGGTGACGAAATACTTCAAGAACCGTGCCACTTTCGACGATTTGTCCACGATCCATGACAACAACGCGATCGCAGATTTGTTTGACCACTTCCATTTCGTGAGTAATCAGGACAATCGTGACGCCGAGATCGCGATTAATGCGTTGAAGTAACTCTAAGGTTGAGCGAGTCGTTTCTGGATCCAGTGCGCTCGTGGCTTCATCCGAAAGCAAAACAATCGGATCGTTCGCTAATGCGCGTGCAATACCGACACGTTGCTTTTGACCGCCTGAAAGTTGACGGGGATATTTATTTTTGTGTTCAGTCAGTCCCACTAATTCAATCAAATGATTGACTTTTTCGGTAATGATTTTGGGATCGACATGGTGTAACTCAAGCGGTAAAGCGATGTTATCGAACACGGTGCGTGAGCTCAGCAAATTAAATTGCTGGAAAATCATGCCGATTTTCGTACGGGTTTGGCGAAGTTGGGCTGCGGACAGTTCGTTTAAGCATTGACCGTTAACGATCACTTTGCCTTCAGTTGGTGCCGTTAAAAAATTAATGGTACGAACCAAAGTGGATTTTCCAGCACCCGATCGACCGATAATGCCGAAAATTTCTCCCTTATTGATATGGATAGAGACATCTTTGACGGCATCCATTGTTTTGCCGTCAGGAAGGGAAAAGCGTTGTGATATGTGGCTTAAATCAATCATGAGCGATGAATTCGATCAGTGGAATAGGACAAACTCACGATTTGTAAGGCTGGTCACACCGACTGGGTATAAAAGGAATTCCAGATAACAAAAAACACGTCGCTTGGACGTGCTTTTAAGTGATGGTGCCGGTTAGAAGACTTGAACTCCCGACCTTCGCATTACGAATGCGCTGCTCTACCAACTGAGCTAAACCGGCTTTCCATTTTCAACCTCGCTCATCGCGAGAAGCAGAATTATGCCGAAAGAAAATTTTATTTGCAAACTTTTTTCAAAAATTTTTTATCGGCTCAAAAAATTCCCGTTAGGGGGTGCCTTGCATCCTGAGTCCGAAGATTCAAGAGCGGTCGCCTCTGAAGCGGGTTTCGGGGAAGCATCACGTACCTCCCACAGCCGGCCCCAAGTCCAGCAACCTATTTCGCATAAGCATTGGAACAAGGAATCTTAAAGCAACCTGCACCTAGCGGGAACACTTAGTATTTTGGATCAGATTCAAAAAAAATACAATTTTGGAAAGACTCAGATACGATTTTTTCGCCTACCACGTCACGAGTCCAGTGTAATGCGTCAATAAAATGATCAATCCGAAAATAATGCGATACCAGCCGAAGGCTTTGAAGTCATTGCTTGACACATAACGTAATAACCACTTCACAACGATGAGTGCGCTGATAAAGGACACCACAAAGCCAACTGTAAAACCAATAGTCATGTTTGTTGTCCAAATAAACGTCTGTTCAGTGGAAACACGCAAGAAAATTTTGGCTAACGAATAGATCGTGGCACCGAAAATGGTCGGAATCGCCAAAAAGAAGGAAAACTCTGTTGCGGCTTTTCGCGAAAGCCCTAAAACGAGCCCTCCAATAATGGTTGCTCCAGAGCGACTGGTACCCGGAATCATGGCGATACATTGCATGCAGCCCACATAAAACGCATCGCGAGCGTTCATGTCGTCCATCTCTTGAACACGCGGCTTGATATTGAGTCTGGCGTGACGATTTTCCACCCAAAAGATAATCAACCCACCCAATACCAGCGCCATGGCCACGCTGATGGGATTAAACAAATAAGACTCGATCAGGTCAGCAAACAGAACCCCTAAAACAGCCGCCGGTAAGAAAGCCACAATGAGGTTAATGACTAATTGACGCTCTTTGCCTGGCTTCCAAAAGTCAGTGATGACTCGCAAGAGTCGTTCACGGTAAAACCAGCAAACAGCGAAAATGGCTCCGGCCTGAATGGCAATGCTAAAAGTATTGACCTCAGGTCCTTGGAAATTCAAAAGATCCCCAGCAATGATCAAGTGGCCGGTTGATGAAATCGGAAGAAATTCCGTCAGTCCTTCAACGATGCCGAGAACGAACGCTTTGAATTGGTAAAGAATGTCAAACATGGGTTATTAAACTCGCTGATAGACTAAATCCCAAACACCATGACCGAGGCGCTCGCCACGGGCATGGAATTTTGTCATCGGACGCTCGGTGATAGGATTGGCCATAATGGGGGAGTAGCCATCATAGAAATTTTTCAAAAGGGGCTCTCCCGACAGAACTTCCAGCATCTGCTCGGCATAGTTTTCCCAGTCCGTCGCACAGTGAATATAGCCACCCGGACGAATTCGAGAGACCAATTCATGAATAAAGGGTTGCGCAACAAGACGGCGCTTATGGTGACGAGCTTTACGCCAGGGATCCGGGAAGTAAATATGAACGCCATCAAGGCTATCCATAGCAATCATGTCTTTGACAACTTCAACCGCATCGTGCTGAATGATGCGAACATTTGTCAACTGCATTTCGTCTAAGCGTTTGGCAAGCGCGCCAACGCCGGCAGTAAATACTTCGCAACCCAAAAAATTGATTTCCGGATGCATCTGGGCGATGGCGGCGGTGGTTTCTCCCATACCGCAGCCAATTTCAAGTACTAAAGGAGCCTTCCGTCCAAAGACAGCTTCGGCATTTAAGACGGCTTGCTCATATTGCACCTGATAATGGGGTAACAGTTCGTCAAGGGCACGCTTTTGCGCTTGACTGATGTGTCCCCGACGTAACGTAAAACTACGAATATGTTTTTTCTTGAGAATTTCGATTTCTTCAGGTGTTAATACTTTTTTCTCAGACATATATAAAAAAACGGACACTCGGGTCCGTAACAGATGAAGACATTGCATGGAGCGGATGAAGGGAATCGAACCCTCGTCATAGGCTTGGGAAGCCTCTGCTCTACCATTGAGCTACATCCGCATTGATCGAGCAACCGATTTTAATCAATTTGATTGAAAAAAGAAACTCTTCTCGCAAGCCGTATAATGCGAGTCACTCAAATTTCAAACAAAAGGATACAACGTGAAGCAATTTATTTCAGATTTTCAAACCTTTATCAGTCGGGGTAATGAAAATCTGAAATAAAT